>NZ_PDYS01000017.1:0-57205 GCF_002743155.1 Sporosarcina sp. P1 | reverse complement strand
TAACCCAAAGGTCACAGGTTCAAATCCTGTCCCCGCAACCAAGGTCCCGTGGTGTAGCGGTTAACATGCCTGCCTGTCACGCAGGAGATCGCGGGTTCGATTCCCGTCGGGACCGCCATTTTATACATACGCTTCGAAAAGCGTCTTTCTAAAAATAAAAAATGTGGCTCAGTAGCTCAGTTGGTAGAGCAAAGGACTGAAAATCCTTGTGTCGGCGGTTCGATTCCGTCCTGAGCCACCATTTATATGCCGGTGTAGCTCAATTGGTAGAGCAACTGACTTGTAATCAGTAGGTTGAGGGTTCAAGTCCTTTCGCCGGCATCCTTACTGGTGGGGTAGCGAAGTGGCTAAACGCGGCGGACTGTAAATCCGCTCCCTCCGGGTTCGGCGGTTCGAATCCGTCCCCCACCACCATTTAGGGGCATAGTTCAACGGTAGAATAGAGGTCTCCAAAACCTTTGGTGTGGGTTCGATTCCTACTGCCCCTGTATTTTTAAATAAATAATTATTGTGGCGGTCGTGGCGAAGTGGTTAACGCATCGGATTGTGATTCCGACATTCGGGGGTTCGATACCCCTCGTCCGCCCCATATATTTAAAAGAATTAACACTCATTACTATATTGTAAGTAATCATAACATGGCGGTCGTGGCGAAGTGGTTAACGCATCGGATTGTGATTCCGACACTCGGGGGTTCAATTCCCCTCGTCCGCCCCATTAGTGGGGTATAGCCAAGCGGTAAGGCAACGGACTTTGACTCCGTCACTCGTTGGTTCGAATCCAGCTACCCCAGTCAGTTTTGCGGAAGTAGTTCAGTGGTAGAATACGACCTTGCCAAGGTCGGGGTCGCGGGTTCGAATCCCGTCTTCCGCTCCACTATGTTGGCGGCATAGCCAAGCGGTAAGGCACGGGTCTGCAACACCCTTACCACCGGTTCGATTCCGGTTGCCGCCTTATAATTTTATATAATTACTTTACACGTGCCCGAGTGGTGGAATGGCAGACACGTCGCACTCAAAATGCGATGCCGCGAGGCGTGCCGGTTCAAGTCCGGCCTCGGGTATCACCAAAAGAACACAGCATATGCTGTGTTCTTTTTTATTGAAAAAATATAAAAAATACCTGCTGCCTGTCGAAATGACAGGCAGCAGGCCATAGAGGAGAAATATGAAAGGGTGTTACTCAGTAAGGGGACATTGCCATGGACATGGTTGGTAATAGGTCATTGGTCAATGTGTAAAGGGTAACGAGTAATTGGTTTTAGCAAGTTTGTGTTCATATTCCCCACTCTATGCCTCAAAAAGGAGTCTCACCTTTTTGAGGTTAAAAGTAATTAGCACCATCAAAGTCAAGAACGATAGTGTAGTTTTTCATGTTGATACGATTCGATAGTTGGTGTGCGGCTTTTTCTGCTTGTTGTGCTCTTAGACGATATTGTTCAGGATCAAACAATGCTACACGATAAATCGTAGTGGATTCGGCAAAGCCATATTGTATTTCTTCTTTGCTCGCTAAAGAGAACTGTTTATAGTAAGAAGACTTTGCACGTAATTGGATAGCGAGTTCAATCGCTTCAACTAATGGTATTTGTTTGTTTTCGAATTCCACTGTATTGGTGCTGTTTGCTACATATATGAGATAGTCCAGTTTGCGTTGATCTGTTCTGACTTGTTCCATCTCGGCTTCTACGTCTTCTAATTTCCGGCTGATTATGGGACGTGGTGCACCTTTTTCAACTGTTATGAAAGCGACACGTTGAGCTTCTGTTTCTAATTCACGGATTTGCTTCGATAGAATACTTTTTAATTTAATTCCTTCAGCTAATGTAATATTCATGATTCCACCTCGTTTGTTAGAATAAAGTTAGAATTCCTACTATCCAATACAGAACTTATATAGTCTCCACCGTTTATGCTAGTGAACATTTTACCGCAAGCTTCAGCTAATTGTCGAGCTTTGTCGGAATCCAATGAAGGACGAATGAAAAGTAATTGAATGATGTTTTCTGTTTCCTCGGTTACGGCTGTTCGTATAGAATCAATATATGGGCTACCAAACGCACTATATCCGTCGCTTAGAAGTAAGATGTTTTCAAAGGTATTAAATCGATTATTCAACCCTTCGTAGCCATCGCGATTGGTGCCGATAGACAACATAATATCACCGGCTATTTTATCTGCATCATAAATAACTGTCGGGATTTCGTATTGCAAGGAAAAGAAAGTATTCAGATCTTCTGCACTATGGAAGGAAGGGGTATAGTGACGATCTTGAATCTGTTGTAAGAGTGATTGAAGGGCTGGTGGCTTAGTCGATGGGTCTGCTCCGAGAGTCGCCCAGATGGATTGCCATTCCGCTAGACCATTGAAATCCGCGAAATCTTTGTCCAGTAGTTCGAAATACAGTTGTTCTTGAAATAATTGTAGTCGTCCTTTTAGCATCTGAGGTGATGCGGAGACGATTGTTTTGTTATAATAGATTATGCCTAATTTAAAATCTGGGATTTTCGTGAATATAGAGGAATCAATAGTAAGTTGCATCAGTATCACCTGCTTGTAATTTTACTTCATCTTATCATAAGGGAGGCGGGGAATGGTGAATGTCGCTCAGTTACAACAGGAAATACAAACGTTTGCGGCGTCCATTGGAATAGACAAAATTGGTTTTACGACAGCGGCCCCGTTTGTGAAATTGAAGGATCGTCTGAAACAACAGCAACGATTGAATTATCAATCCGGCTTTGAGGAACCCGATATAGAGAAAAGAACGGAGCCTTTATTATTACTGGATCAAGCAGAAAGTATCATTGCCATTGCAGTTGCATACCCCTCGAAAATGTCGGATAGTCCCCGTGGAAAAAAAGGGGAGCGCCGGGGTATGTTTTGTAGGGCTTCTTGGGGCGAAGACTACCATACGGTATTGCGTGACAAACTAGCACAGCTAGAATTATTCATTCTTACTAAAGTACCGGATGCACGACTTCGTTCTATGGTGGATACAGGAGAGCTTGTAGATCGTGCAGTAGCAGAACGTGCAGGGATTGGTTGGTCGGCTAAGAACTGCTCAATTATTACACCGGAGTTCGGGTCTTATGTCTATCTGGGCGAGATGATTACGAATCTGCCGTTTATACCAGATGAGCCGATGGAAGATCAATGTCTAGACTGTAATTTATGCTTGGATGTTTGTCCAACGGGTGCGATTATACAGCCGGGGCAATTAGATGCTCAGCGTTGTATTGCATTCTTAACACAAACAAAAAAACCTGTACCTGAAGAATTCCGGCACAAGATTGGAAATCGATTGTATGGGTGTGATACATGCCAAACGGTTTGTCCGAAAAACAAAGGATTGAATCACACGCACCAACTGGCATTCACGCCTGAGCCTGAGCTCGTTAAACCTTTGTTGCTGTCACTATTATCATTATCAAACCGGCAATTTAAAGAACAGTATGGCCATATGTCAGGCTCTTGGCGTGGAAAGAATCCAATTCAACGAAATGCATTGATTGCATTGGCTCATTTTAAGGATGAATCAGCGATACCGGAACTAACTAGATTAATAAAAGAAGACCCACGACCCATGATCAGAGGAACAGCGGCATGGGCACTTGGGGAAATCGGCACGACAGAAGGGCATGAGGTGCTTAAAGAAGCCTTGCTCATAGAAGAAGATGTGTTTGTAGTAAGTGAAATTACACAGGCTATGCAACTGCTGCATATTAATTGAAAGAAGGTAGTAAGATGACGATTCACGTTGCATTATTTGAACCGCAAATTCCCGCAAATACCGGAAATATTTCACGTACTTGTGCGGGTACGGATACAGCTCTCCATTTAATAAAGCCGCTTGGTTTTTCTACTGAAGATAAAATGTTGAAACGAGCTGGACTGGATTACTGGGAGCATGTTGATATTACGTATCATGAAGGAATCCAAGAGTTTCTAGACAGCTATCCGGAAGGCGAGTTTTATTTCATTACAAAATTCGGAGAGACGAGCTATGACACGTTTGATTATTCAGATCCCGATAAGGATATTTTCTTTGTGTTTGGCAAAGAAACTACTGGGCTGCCAAATGAAATAACGGATAAGTATAAAGAGAGTTGTTTGCGCATCCCGATGAACGATGAGCATATCCGTTCATTAAACTTGTCGAATACTGCTGCCATTCTTATTTATGAAGCACTTCGTCAACAAGGTTTTGCACACTTAACGTAATGTATAAAAAAAAGGGGATTGGCTCATGGCCAATCCCTTTTCTATTTACTTCATTTGATTCGTTTTTGATTCGCCTGGCTTATTTTCATATCCGCCAGTAAAGATTGCAGACAAGAATGCAAAACAAACAGCCATAATTAGAATTAGTCTCATTGTTTGTACCTCCTAAAAAATCAATAGTCCTTCTAACAGTATACCGTAAAAATTATATAAATGAAATAATCTTCGTCGTTTTATGTGACAGGTTACTAACAAATCTTAGTGAGGCAGGAATAGCAGCTGATAGGTGAATAGAACAGCGAAGATATACATCAGCATAGGAACTTGCTTACCTTGCCCTTTTGTAATCTTCAGTAACGGGTATGTGATGAATCCCAGTGCGATACCTGTCGCAATACTTGAAGTCAGCGGCATCGTCAAAATAACTAGAAACGCTGGGAATGATTCGTCGAATGAATCCCAATTGATATTTTTCACCGCACCGATCATCAAACTGCCCACAATAATCAAAGCAGGTGCTGTAATGGCTGCGACGCCGGATAAGGCACTGACGATAGGACTGAAAAATGCTGCTGCTATGAATAGTACTGCAACTGTCAATGTAGTCAACCCTGTACGCCCACCTACAGCTACGCCAGAGGATGATTCGACATAAGCGGATGTTGGGCTAGTTCCAACCATTGAGCCGACTGTGGCGGCTACTGAGTCAGCTAGAAGTGCATGGCGTGCACGAGGTAAAGAATTACCTTTCATGAGGCCAGCTTGCTTGGCTACTCCAATCATCGTTCCAGTTGTATCAAATAAAGTGACGAGTAGAAAAGATAGCACGACACCATATAAACCGTAAGAAATAACATCTTGCATCGCCTGTACCGGATTCCATACAAGAACTCCTTCAGGCAAGTGGGGCATTTTCACAATACCATCGAATTGTAATTGCTTCGTGAAGAATGCGACAACACCTGTTGCAATCATTCCAATAAAAATAGCACCATAGACATTGCGATTCATTAGAATAATGGTCATGAGCAATCCGAACAATGTCAGTAATACAGCAGGCGAGGTAAGTTCACCTAGCTGAACGATGTTGGATTCATGGGGAACTACTAATCCTGATAAACGTAGACCGATGAATGCGATAAATAATCCAATTCCGGCCGTGATACCGTGTTTAAGATTTTCAGGAATTTCTTCAATTAGCTTTTCTCGGAAAGAAGTCATCGATAATAATACAAAGATCAGACCTGCTATAAAGACGGCAGAAAAAGCTGTCAAGTAGTCGAGTTGACCGTCAGACCCGATGACGACGGAAGCAAAGTACGCATTCAAACCCATTCCTGGTGCAATAGCAATTGGATAGTTTGCGAATAAGGCCATCCAAAGCGTACCGATCACAGTAGCTATAATGGTGGCTAAAAAGACTTGATCGAATGGAACACCGGCTTCAGATAAAATAATTGGATTGACGATGACGATATAGACCATCGTCAGGAAAGTGGTCATGCCTGCAAGTAATTCTGTTTTGACTGTCGTTTGATTTTTCTCTAATTGGAACACTGTGTATTCTCTCCTTATATTACGAACATAATAAAGTCCATAGACAATAATATTCGTTTTTTTAGAAGAAATCAACCTGTTATATTTAAAAAACATTCATAAGTTCTGTTAAATAATGTACAATTGCACTATGAGTTTATAGAGGAGGATTTTTCATGTCAACGATTTTTGATCAGATGATTATACTGAGCAACGGTGTGCAAATGCCACAGTTCGGTTTAGGAACGTATAAAATGACAGAACCTGAGCAAACCATGCAAGCTGTTGAGAAAGCGGTTTCACTAGGCTATCGTGCAATTGATACAGCATCTATTTATGATAATGAACAAGCAGTGGGGGAAGCGATCCGTCACACCGGTCTAGCGCGTGAAGACTTCTTTGTGACATCGAAAGTGTGGAATGATCACCAAGGATATGATGAAACGCTGCGTGCATTCGAGCGTACATTAACTAGATTGGATATGAATTATCTAGACTTATATTTGACACATTGGCCTGTTGCTAGCAGTTACGTAGATACATATCGCGCGATTGAAAGACTGTATGATGAAAGATTGATTCGATCAACAGGTGTTTCCAATCATCACGAGTCACATTTACAAGAAATATTTACGATTGCTAATATTCGTCCTATGGTGAATCAAATAGAACTCCATCCACGTTTAACTCAAGAACCGTTGCGGCTGTTTTGTCGTGAACATCAAATTGCAGTCACGTCTTGGAGTCCTTTAGCGAGAGGGCAGATTCTTGAAGATGCAACACTCACTGCAATCGCTGCGCAACACGGGAAGACTGTCGCTCAAGTCATCATCAGATGGCATCTCCAAAATGGATTGATCGTTATTCCAAAGTCTGTGTCATTTGATCGTATTCAAGAAAATAGTGAAGTGGCTGATTTTGAATTAACACTTTCAGATATGGCGATTATCGATGCGTTGAACCGTGATGAACGGACAGGTACGGATCCAGATTCATTTTAAAGGTATATTCAACACCATTGCCATATTTCACGGTTGACATTCTAAGTAGTAAAATAGAGCTGTCCAAGTGGTCTTTACGACCTCTTGAACAGCTCTGTTTTATTTTATTCAGTTTCTACTACAATCATCTCTGACGTAATGGGATGCGTGAAAGTGACCTTTGTAGCGACTAGCTTATAAGGTCCTCTTGACATCGTCTCGCTTCCATACAGTTGATCTCCGACTACGGGATGACCCATATGGGAGAAGTGGACACGAATCTGATGTGTTCGTCCTGTTTCCAACTGTGCTTCAACAAGTGTCGTATCCGGTTTACGTTCAAGTACTTTAAAATGCGTGACCGCAGATTGGCCTGATGGTGATACTCTACGCTTTGTTGCATGATAGCGATCTTTACCGATTGGCATATTAATCGTACCGCGCGGTTTTCTTAGCTGACCTTCTAGTTCAGCCGTATAATATCGTTCGATTTGATTCTGTTCCAACATCCGGTCGAACATTGTTTTCGCTAGCGGATGCTTTGCGATAAGTAAAACACCTGCCGTATGTTGATCCAATCGGTGGATATGCTCTGCATAGGTGCCGCTTTTTGCTTCAATATAGCCCATGACTTCGTTCATCAATGTGCCAGTACCAGGTAAGTGTTCCGGGTGTACGGATACTCCAGCAGGTTTGTGCACCGCAAGTAAATGTTCGTCTTCCCATAATACACGCAGGGAGTTTGACGGTTCTGGTTTGTATGCAGACTGTGCTTCAGAGAAACCGAAGATCAGTTCCGTGCCTTCAGGAAGGGGTTCTTTCCAATCTACTGGTTGTCCATCTGTATCCGTTACACTTTTATCCATGCGCATTTGGTGAACAGATTTCTTCCCACCTTGCCATTGTTCTCTTAGTAATTTTTCGATCGTCTCGCCGGGTCGTTCAGTCGTATAATGAAAACTTGTCATCTACGTAGTCTCCTTAATTGCTTTCGAATTCATCAAAGAATGCTCTAATTTGATCATCAGGCTGTGAGCCGACTGTTCTGCCTTGTTCTTTTCCATCTTTATAATGGACTAGTGTAGGCCATGATGTAATATTGTATTCCTGTTTTAACTGATCTTGGTACTCGAGCAGATTATACTGATAGACATGTGCACCATATTCATCTGCAATCGGCATCAAACGCGGTGTCATATCTATGCAGTGCGGGCATTCCGGGCTGAAGTAATAAACAGTTGTCGGTTCGCCGCTTTCAATTTTTTTGAAGATTTCTTCAGGAAGTTCGACGTTCTGATAACTTTCATTGTCTAATAAATCGATTGTGGATTGTTGTAGATTATTTGTACCGTACGGATTGTCAGCCAGCTTCGTTTCATTGGATTTATTATTGAGGACAATGATCAGAATGAAGAGTGCGACAATAATTCCACCAATAGCTAGTAATTTTTTCAATGTGTTTCACTCCTTTGTTTGTTTCAAGATTACAAGACTTGCGATGAAAATAAAAGCAAATGCTATCAATGCAAGAAAAGGAATCGTAATAAAGCCGAGATAATTGATGTATGCACCTGTACAAGAAGCCCCGCTGCATTCAGGAGCGCTGTATTGTAAGAAAGCCAGTTTCTGAAGACCGTAGTGGTAGAGGGAGATACACCCTCCTATGAAAGCGAATGAAGCTGTAGTCCAGGCAATCGAAATGTTTTTTTGAATAAGTGCAATCAAACCGATTAATACAATAGGATACATGAAAATTCGTTGGTACCAACACAACGTGCAAGGTATATAGCCTTTGATTTCTGAGAAATACAAAGAGCCAAGTGTAGCGATTAGCGCGACGGCCCACATGGAGAGGAGCCAGTTTTCCTGTTTTTTATTCATTGAGCATCTCCTTACCATTGGATCATAGATAAAAGCTTTCCCGTTTAGACGGGAAAGCTTTATTTAGACGAATCGGTAGCTTCATTGGTTGCGACTTCGGAAGGTTGTTTTTTTGCTTCTAGGTAAAGAATATGGTTGCCGTCTACTTCCTTGACAGTAAACTCATATCCTTGTTCAATAATCTTTTCGCCTTGTATAGCTTCAAAGCGTTGATCCATGAACCAACCGCCGATTGTATCAATATCCTCTTCAAGTATTTCAATGTTCAATGCATGATTGACATTTTCAATCAGCATTTTAGCATCCAGAATATAATGGTCTGTCCCAACGATCTGGAGTTCAGGTAGTTCATCCATATCGAATTCATCGCGGATCTCACCAACAATTTCTTCTAAGATGTCTTCAATAGTGACCAAACCTGAAGTCCCTCCATATTCATCCAATAGAACGGCCATGTGAATACGTTCCCGCTGGATCTTCAAGAGTAATTCTCCAATTGGGATCGTTTCGATGACTCGGATAATTGGTTGCATATAATTAATGACCGATTTACTACCATTTGACGGATCTTTAATATAGGCCGTCAGTAAGTGTTTCATGTTGATAAGTCCGATGACGTGATCTTTGTCCCCGTCAATAATTGGATAACGGGTAAACTGTTCTACACCTAGTAATTCGAACACTTCGGATAATGTCATTTCTTTATCGACTGTCATCATTTCTGTTCTTGGTAGCATAATTTCCTTTGCGACTCGATCATCAAACTCAAAAATACGATTGACGTACTTGTACTCTGCTTGATTAATTTCACCGCTTCGCAAACTATCAGATAAAATAATACGCAATTCTTCCTCTGTATGACCTACTTCTAATTCGGAAATGGATTTGAAGCCTAGCAATCGTGTAACGAGACGTGCCGATCCGTTCATTCCTTTAATGATCGGGTACATAAGACGGTAAAATAGATTCAGTGGGACGGCAAGGGATAAGGATAATTCTTCCGCCTTATGCAAAGCGATGGTCTTTGGAGCTAGTTCTCCTACCACGACATGCAAATAGGTGACGATCGCTAAAGCGATAGTGAATGAAAGAATAGTTTCGACATGGGCATCAAGTATAAACATTTCAAAAACAGGAGCTAACATCATACGGACTGTTGGTTCCCCGAGCATACCTAAGCCGAGTGCCGAAATCGTAATTCCGAGCTGACAAGCGGATAAATATTCATCTAAATTATCGGCAATTTTTTTTGAAAGAACCGCACGTTGATTACCTTCGACGATTAATTGGTCGAGACGTGATGAACGGACTTTCACGATTGCGAATTCACACGCGACAAAAAAAGCGGTGATTGCGATCAAGGCAGCAAATGCTGCCAATCGTATGGCAATATCCAAATAATAGCTTCGCGCTTAACCCAGATGAGGGAAAAGAACAAAGCGTACACCTCCTGTAAAGTAAAGTTAGTTATCTTTTATAATAATTTATTTATAGAGAAATTACAATTCGATTTGCTTACAGAATGGAAAAAATCGTATTAGTCGTATGTAATGTGTCGATATATAGAGCGAATGGCGATGTGATAACACCGCTACATGGCGAAAATACCATCCATTTACGCTTGTTTTTCAAATATGTAAAAATCTTTTAAAAAAGACTGAAGACCAAATCCTTTGCACAAGGAAAGTGTCTTCAGTCTTAGGCAATATTTTTACTCACCGTATTGTGGTTGGGTTTCTTTAAAGGCGTTTTGTTCGTTGGGGACGCGACTTTTGTCTTCAAAGACGTTTTCAGTTTTTTGGTTTTGTACCTTCAACCGCTCTTTTTCTAACTGTTGCTTGCCTTTTGATTGTTCTTTGCCCATAAAAGCACCTCCTCTAGTTAGAGGATGGTCGATTTAGATGGTTCTCATTCATAGACGTGGAAAGTCATAAGGTCATGCACCATTCGTAAGACTTGTTCTTCGTCCGGAGGTGTGCCGTTTTTCCAGTTGATTGTGCCATCTTTATGGTAGTCGCCTTTGTATTGTTTGTTATGGTAATAAAATGAGATGGTCCAGCCTGGCAGATCAGAGTCTTCGAACATTTTTTTATAACTGAAATGTTGTAGCATTATGTTTTCTCCTTTATTGTTCCAGTAGTGATATCCTGTTCGTTCATTTCATAAACTGACCAAAAGGACGAAAGGATGAGTGTGTGTTTGTTACTCAACTACGTAATGCAGTCGAGGAAAAGTATAAATCGTATTTTTATTATAAGTCCATGTATCAGCTAACGAATGATTTGTTATGGCAAGAATTCATTCGCCATGCGTATGAGGATGAAAAAAGTCATTACGAGATGTTTCAGCAGTTGCATTATATAATGACAAATGAGTTTGTGCCGAATCCCAAAAAGCCAGCGCCTTGTACAAATTTAAAAGAGTCAGCCAAAAATGCGCTAGTTTATGAACTTGAAGCAGTAGAACAATGTAAGGAAATGTTTTTGACGATTCCTTTTGAAGAAGCATATGATCCAATTTTCATTGCATTACATGATGATATGGAGCATGCGATTCGAATGTCTACCATATTCAATGGAGCAAACTAAATCAGACGTCGAAAGAGAATTTTTGAAAATACTTGGCGCCTTCAAGCATCCGAACTCCATACCAAAACATTTCACCATCAATGAGCTGGATCGCTGAATCGGGTAGCATTTCTTGGAATTGAACTTGTTGTTTTTCTTTAAATGGATAGGGTTCAGATGACAGTAAGACTAAATCAAGATCCGCTTCCTTGAATTGTTCTTCCGTTAAAGCCGGATAGCGATCAGATGATTCAGCAAACGGTGTGATGAAACCGAGTTCTTGTAACAGCGAGTTGATATAAGTGTCTTTTCCGACAACCATATACGGCTTTTGCCAAATGACATAGGCAACTCGTGCAGCAGGTAGAGTGGGGAGCGCCGTAAATGCTTGCTTGATTTCTGATACAAGAGATTTCGATTGTTGCTCATGATCAGTCAACGAACCCATATCTGTAATCATTCTATAAGCTTCTTCGATCGTCTGTACTTCTGCTACATAAACCGGATAGAACTCGGAAAGAATTTCAACCATCTCTTTTGTGTTTTCTTCTTTTTCCATAATAATCAAGTCAGGTTGTACTTCATGTATCTTTTCCAACTTCAAATCTTTCGTTCCTGCGACTGCGGGAACATTCTTAGCTTGTTCGGGATATATACAATATCGTGTGCGTCCAACAATTTCTTCCTCAAGTCCAATTCCGAATAATGTTTCTGTAATACCAGGACATAATGTAACAATTCGTTTGGGTGGGAAATTATACACAACGGTTCTTCCCAAGTGGTCGATAATTTCTTTCTTCAATGAAATGAATACCTCCTTTGTCGATATGTGAAAACGTAGGATCATGATAAGTAATACTCTACTTGCAACGTACCTGAACTGCTATCAAATGTAAAGTCAGAAATCTCCGCCTCTAATTGCTTTTCATTCAGCTGGTTTTTGTTATAATTGGAACGAAGACCAAGTGGAATAAGGTGAAGCGATTGAAAATAGTACTAACTATTTTGTTCATGGCGTTTATTGGCGCATTGATTGGTGGAGTAACGAATCATCTGGCGATCAAGATGCTGTTTAGGCCACATGAAGCAAAATACATTGGAAAAACTCGTTTGCCGTTTACACCCGGCTTGATTCCGAAGCGCCGAAATGAATTGGCGACACAGCTTGGTAAAACGGTGACAAATTATTTGCTGACACCTGACCTGTTCCGGAAAAAGATGTTGACGCCTGGAATGGAAAAGCGTGTACAGACGTTTGTCCAAAGTAAAATGGATCAATACATCCTGCAATCAGATAAGACATTGAACGACTGGCTCAAGCTTGCGGGTGCAGACGGACTTCCTGAACAAGTGGAAGATAAGTTGGTTACATTGATTGATCAGCAACTATACGGGATGAAAGAAAAAGTAACAACAGGTACAGTGGAAGACGTCATGCCTCTTCGGTGGCAACAACAAATAGAAGAAAGAATTCCTCTAGCTTCTGATTTTGTACTATTACGTGCAAGTCAATTTGTTGATTCAGCAGAAGGAAGACAGACATTCCAAAAGTTGATCGATGATTTCTTGGCTTCAAAAGGCACATTTGGCGGCATGCTCAATATGTTTTTTGGAGAATCGGAATCGCTTGTCGGCAAGGTTCAGCGGGAAGCATTGCGATTTATAGAAGCACCTGGAACAAAAGAGTTACTGGATAAATTGATTTGGAAAGAGTGGCAAAATGTTCAGCAACAACCGATGGAACAATTGACGTCTGGATTCGATTTTGATAGTGTGTTTGCTTCAGTGAGAAAATATGCACTGGAACAATTGGCGCTACGTGAAAGACTCGATCACAGCTTGTCCCATTATTGGCCACAAGGATCCACCTGGACGGCTGAGAAGGTGACACCACAGATTGTCAGCTTTTTATTCACCCAAGCAGAAGTGCAACTTGAACAATCGTTGAAGAAACTAAAACTAGATGAAATGGTGAAAGAACAGGTTGACACATTCCCTGTGGCTGTTCTGGAAGATCTAGTTCTCGGCATTTCACGTAGAGAGTTTAAAATGATTACGGTTCTGGGCGCGTTTTTAGGTGGAATTATTGGTATTGTGCAAGGAATCATAGCAATTACACTAAATGGATAGTAGGAGGAGTTAGTATGTCAGTAAATATTTATGATGATATGAACAAATTGGAATCAACTTTGCGTAAAACAGATGAGTATGTAGCGGTGAAAACAGCAATGGCCGATGTGAAAGGTGACGAGCAAGCACTTGCATTGTTCGAAAGCTTTCGCGAAATCCAAATGAAATTACAACAGAAACAAATGGCTGGCGAAGAGATTGAAGGAGACGAGCTTGAGCACGCGCAAAAAACAGCATTACTCGCTCAAGAAAATCCGAAAATCTTGGCTATGCTGACTGCTGAAATGAAACTCAGCGAATTGATTGAAGAAGTAAACCGTGTAGTATTGAAACCGGTTCAAGATTTATATGAAGGATTCAATTAATAGATATATCGAAACCGGCCTAGGCCGGTTTTTTTCAACAGATGGAGAGTAGGAGAAAATAATGCAACAATTATATGTGAATCAACAGTTCCCTCAAGATTGGATCCGAATGTTTACACACTTAGCCAATTTATTTTTCGAACAGTCTAAAATAGTGACAGATCGAACGGATGAAACAGCGATTGCGTTACAATTTAGAGAAGAATACGAAGAATCGCCAAGTGTAACGGTAGATATTCAATGGCAAGACAAGCATTATACGTCGCGTTTTGCCGAAGAGGTAAAAGAAACAGAAGAACGCGAGCAAATACGTCAGCGCAAAAGAATGTATTCCCATGTATTGCTAGATGCACTGGAACAAGCAACTGGAATGGATCAAGAGTGGGGAATTCTAACGGGAATCCGACCTACCAAGTTGTATCATATGTATATTCAAGACGGCCATTCGGTCGATGAAGCAAAGCAATTACTTCAGCAACGTCATCGTGTTTCTGTACGAAAAAGTGATTTGATTGCGAAAATTGCAGACGTTCAGCTAAATGCATTGCCCGATTTATATTCATTGAAAGAAGAAGTGAGTATATATATCGGTATTCCGTTTTGTCCGACAAAATGTGCGTATTGCACGTTCCCAGCTTATGCGATTCATCGAAAAAGTGGGCGAGTGGAGACATTCCTCGACGGCTTGCATGAAGAAATGCGCGCGATGGGTAAATGGTTAAAAGAACATGATATTCGCATTACGACAATTTATTTCGGTGGCGGAACACCCACATCTATTGAAGCAGATGAAATGGATGCACTCTATCAAACGATGACGGACTCATTCCCTTATATGGAACATGTTCGTGAAGTAACGGTAGAAGCCGGGCGTCCAGATACAATTACGGTACCAAAACTCGAAGTGCTGAAGAAGTGGGGCATAGATCGAATCAGTGTCAATCCGCAATCATATACGGACGAAACGTTGAAAGCAATCGGCCGTCATCACACGGTACAGGAAACAATCGATAAATATTGGTTGTCAAGAGAGCAAGGAATGCGCAATATAAATATGGACTTAATCATTGGTTTGCCGAATGAAGGTCTGGAAGAATTTGAACATTCATTAGCTGAAACAGAAAAGATGCAGCCGGAATCTTTGACGATCCACACGTTGTCATTCAAGCGCGCTTCTGAAATGACGCGCAACAAAGATAAGTATCAAGTGGCGGACCGCGAAACTGTAGGGAAAATGATGACGCGCGGTGAAGAATGGTCTCGTGATAATGGCTATATACCGTATTATCTTTACCGCCAGAAAAACATATTAGGAAATCTTGAAAACGTAGGGTATTCAAAACCCGGTGAAGAAAGTCTTTATAACATTTTGATCATGGAAGAAGCGCAAACCATTATTGGCTTAGGTTGCGGAGCTTCGAGTAAGTTCATGGAACCAGCAACTGGCAAGTTGACGCAATTCCATAATCCGAAAGAACCTGGCGCCTATATATTGGGCTTTGAAGAAGCCATCGATAAGAAAATAGCGTATTTGGAAAAGTTATTTCCTTCTTCAGAGACTATAAAGTAATATTGAAATTCCCCCGTCGTAAAAATGGCGAGGGGATTTTTTTGTTAAAGTTATGCAAATGATCTGGTAATTGTGTATAATGTAATGAATGAACAACCATTCACATAAAGGGGGAATTGATTTTGACAAAACAGATCGAAGTGGAAATTGAAGGACGATTAGCGACAATAACCTTTAACCAACCTGATGTAATGAACGCAATGGACGGCGTCATGATGAAAGAATTGGCGGATATTGTAGATCAACTAAAGGTGAATTCCTCAGTACATGTCGTACTGTTCCGGGGTGCTGGTCGAGCATTTTCTGCTGGTGGAAACGTCAAGGCGATGCTAAACCCGAATGGGCCAATGAAAATGGAAGACATCATGGTCGACTTATCGAGATTGGCTTTGTCTATGTATAGCATGCCACAAATCACCATTGCGTCCGTACATGGCGCAGCGGCGGGATTAGGATGCAGTATCGCTATTGCATGCGATGTTGTCATCGCGGAAGAATCAAGTAAAATTGCAATGAACTTCATTGGCATCGGACTCGTTCCAGATGGTGGCGGTCACTTCTTCCTGAAAGAACGCGTAGGCACAGCCAAAGCTAAACAACTCATTTGGTCTGGGAAAGTACTTGATGGAAAAAGTGCAATGCATATTGGACTCGTTGACGAAGCGGTAGCAGATGGTGAAGCGTGGAACACGGCACAACAACGCGCTCAATTGATCTTGCACTCCCCGACAGCTTCTATGGCGGCAACAAAGAAAATACTCCATGCGGCGGGCATCGCAGAACTTGAACAAATAGTGAGACTCGAAAGTGAAGCACAAACAGCCATGCGCTCAACAACTGATCACCGCGAAGGCGTACAGGCGTTTATTGAGAAAAGAAAACCGAGCTTCACGGGTCAATAAATGGCAGATAAAAAGACGCGCTATGGAAACTGCGCATCTCGTTTACATCTATTATCATCTTTGAAGAATTATTGATACTTGGCGGCTGTTTCTCTCCATGAGAAATAGCCTTTTTCTATAGCACGCAATAGTAACTCCGCTGAAGCTAAATTCGTAGCGAGAGGTATACCATAGACATCACATAATCGAAGTAACGCACTCACATCCGGTTCATGTGGCTGTGCAGTCAACGGATCACGGAAAAATAAAATTAAATCTAGCTCACCCATCGCGATCATGGCTCCCATCTGCTGATCTCCGCCAAGAGGACCCGACATGAGTCGTGTGACAGATAGATCGGTTTCTTCCATGATGCGTAAGCCTGTTGTGCCCGTTGCGTAAAGAGTATGTTTAGCAAAAATCTGCTCGTAAGCAATTGTGAAATTGACTAATTCAGCCTTTTTTTCATCATGCGCAATTAAAGCAATGTTCAAACGAGTCACTTCCTTCTACGATTTCTTGACGACCATAGCGTATCACAAAATTCTGAAAAAATCTTGTGCTATTTGTATAAAGATTTGAAAACTGTGCGCAATACAATTTCCTGTTGTTCATATTCATCGTATAAAAAACAAAATCCCCTACAAACGGAGATTTTGTCATTTGTTTACGTATGGAATAATAATAATTTACCAAGAGGGGAAGCCAGGCGGTGCGTTCGCTCGAGCAAATCTTTTTCTGTCAGCAACTGATGACCTTGTTCTTTTGCTACGTCATCAGATTCAGCAGTGAAAGTTTCTTCTGTAATCAATGAACCATCTTTTTCGTAAGCTGTAAGTTTGTACGTTTTCATTGTATCGCCTCCATCATCTTTTACTTAGTATACTATGAATTGAACGAAATGAATAATGATTCAGTGAATTAAAGTGAAAAAAGATAGTGAATGTTAGAATGTCTAAGAAGAATATTTACAATTATGAAACATATTGTCTCTTGAAACGTAGAACGAGATAGAGAGTATTGAAGGAGATGATGTACATGGCCTTAGAATTGGAACGAGTGACTAAACGATTTGGTGATTTTACAGCAGTGGATCAGCTGTCATTGACGGTGGAAGAAGGGACGATGTATGGATTTCTTGGAGCAAACGGCGCCGGAAAGACCACTACATTTCGAATGATTTTGGGATTACTAACTCCGACAGAAGGAAATATTTCATGGAACGGCCGTACGATATCGTATGAGACAAGTCCGCTAATTGGGTATCTACCGGAGGAACGGGGGCTTTATCCAAAAATGAAAGTACTGGATCAGTTAATCTTTCTTGGACAGCTACGTGGAATGAAAAAGTCAGCAGCGAAAAGCTCCGCACTGCATTGGTTGGATCGTTTCGAAGTACCACAAAATACGAATAAAAAGGTAGAGGAGTTATCCAAAGGGAATCAGCAAAAGATACAAGTCATTGCCGCATTATTGCATGATCCGCAATTGTTGATCCTGGATGAACCGTTCTCAGGACTTGATCCGGTTAACGTCGAGATGCTAAAAAAAGCGATCGTAGACTTCCGTAATAACGGAGCAACGATTCTGTTTTCAAGCCACCGTATGGATCATGTAGAAGAGTTATGTGAACAACTCAGTATTATTCACCATGGCAAACAATTGGTAAGTGGAAATTTGCGTGACGTAAAACGTTCGTTCGGCAAACAAAATGTCCGAATCCGTGCAGACTTTCCTTTAATAGAACTAGAGAGCATCGAAGGAGTAACGACCGCCCATCATTCATTGGAAGGTGCAGTCTTTCAAGTTGAGGATGAACAAGTGGCGCATACGCTGTTGCAGGCAGTATTGCTTAAAGGACCGATTCGTCAGTTTGAAATAGAAGAACCATCTTTGCAAGACATATTTATTGCGAAAGTGGGGAAAGAGCATGCGTGAATTTTGGATTATTTTCAAACAAAGTTTCTTAACTAAAGCTAAAACCAAATCATTTTTCATTACGACACTTATTATGGTAGCGGGTATTTTCCTCTTCGCGAATTTGCCGAGCATTATGGAAAAGGTCGGTAAGATGATGGGGAATGAAGAAGAGGATCGTGTAGTGGTCGTTGATGAAAGTGGCGTGTTATTTGACCGTCTGCTTGAAAAACTTCAGCAAAATGAGCAAGGAATTTCATTAGAGCTGACAGAAGACTCGCCAAGTCAGTTATCAGAGCAAGTAAAATCGGAAGAAATTGCCGCGTTCATGGAATTGAGTTTCGATGCTGATCAAACGATTCAAGCGAATTACACTACAAGCAGCTTAGTAGACCAATTTTTGCCTTCAGCTCTGCAAGATGCATTACAGAGCATTCAAACTGAGGTGAAAGCTGAACAGCTCTCATTATCGGGTGAACAAGTTTCTGAGTTATTTGCACCCATTCAATTTGAGAAACATAATATTTCAGAAACAGCAAAATCAGAAGAAGAACTAAACCAGGCTCGCATCTTGGTATATGTATTGATGTTCGTCATTTATTTTGCCGTAATTATTTATTCATCGATGATTGCAACGGAAGTAGCAACAGAAAAATCATCACGCGTGATGGAAATTCTTATCTCGAGCGTATCACCTGTTAAGCATATGTTTGCGAAAGTGCTTGGAATCGGATCACTCGGAATTGTACAGATACTAATTTATGCAGTGTCCGGATTTTTAGCTTATAGACTTTCTTCCACAGGAGAAGAAAATGAGTTATCCGCATTCTTTAGTTTAGAAAACTTAGAAGTAAGCACACTTGTTTACGCAGTGATATTCTTCTTACTGGGCTATTTCTTATACGCCACACTTGCAGCCTTGCTTGGTTCATTAGTGAGCCGTACAGAAGACGTACAGCAAATGATTATGCCGATGTCGTTGCTGATCGTTGCAGCCTTCATAATCGCAGCAACTGGTCTTGGGAATCCAGAATTAGGCTATTTAAAAATCGCATCGTTCATCCCATTCTTCGCTCCACTTGTCATGTTCCTTCGAGTTGGCATGCTCGACTTACCTTTATGGGAGCCTTTGCTTTCAATAGGCATTATGGTTGTGACCATCTTGATCCTCGGCTGGTTCGGATCGAAAGTGTATCGTGGCGGTGTCTTAATGTATGGCCCATCACGTTCACTGAAAGATTTGAAAAAGGCTGTTCAGCTTGGAAAGGAATAGGTTTATGTGAAGGGCGTCCCAAGAAGTCACGGTGCTTCTTGGGGCTTTTTTTACGTGGTGATAGCTCAAAGACAAAGCGGAAATGGTGGAACTAGGTAATTAGTGAGTACAATACGATTGAAGTTCCACCCACAAAGTTAATTAACGATGCACTCTATTTACATTTATGTAACCATCTTCCCTACAATCGATTGAATATGGTAAAATAGGAACGAGTATTCGTGGAAGGGGTGCGACCTATGGAACCTATACGTTTTTTACATACAGCCGACCTGCACTTGGACAGCCCTTTTAAAGGCATGGCGGCAGCAGGTCCGGACGAACTTGCCAGACTGCAGCAGTCCACATTCGCCGCATTCGACCGATTCATAGCCTACGCAGTTAAAGAACGCCCGGATTTCATTGTCATTGTGGGCGATATTTACGACGGTGAAGACCGTAGTTTGCGTGCGCAAATTCGTTTTCAGCAAGGTATGCAACAACTTCAAAAAGTGAATATTCCTGTCTACCTGTCCTATGGAAATCACGACCACCTGGAAGGTAGATGGACTAGAGTTTCATTGCCCGAAAATGTTCACGTGTTTTCTGAACGAGTAGAGCAAAAACAACTGCTGATCCGTGACAACATCATTTATTTACATGGCTTCAGCTATCCGCAGCGCCATGTTAAAGAACCAATGAGTAGGCAATATTCGAAAGCTACTGACGGAATACATATTGGTCTATTACATGGAAGTGTGGCAGGAGATGCAGAGCATGCTGTATATGCGCCGTTTACAATCCGTGAATTACAAGATAAGCATTATAACTACTGGGCGCTTGGCCATATCCATAAGCGCCAAGTATTGTCGTCAGAACCACCGATTGTTTACCCTGGCAATATTCAAGGCCGGCATCGCAATGAACAAGGACGTAAAGGTTTTTATGACGTCTTGTTGACGTCTACTAACACTACCCTTAAATTTGTGGGCACATCAGATATTGTATTCACTACCTTGACGGTTTCGTGCGAAGGAATTGACTACGCAGATGACTGGATTTCTGCTTGTCAGGAAGCGATTGATCAACTAACAGCTGAAGCTGGTAGTATCGTCGTGGAGTTAGTGATGAAACATACGGAAGGTTTGACAAAAGACGTAGCTAGGGCTGAGACAGAATGGCTCAACATTTTGCGTGAACAGTATGAAGCAATGGAACCTTTTGTGTGGATTTCAGCAATTGAATGGCCGCCAATCCATGATTCAGTAGTCCCTAATTCATTATTGGAACCAGTGGAAAGAACCATGTCCTCTTGGGAAGTGAATGACTGGAATGACTTAGTGAAAGAAGTGTACAACCATAAAGCCGGTCGCTATTTAGAAGCACTGACGCCTGCAGATTTTGAGCGGTTAAAACAGCAGGCAACCGCATTGCTTGAGAATGAAATGTTGAAGGAGAGCTGAAATGAAAATCCAGAAAATACTTCTTTATGGATTCGGTCAGCATGAGAATCTAGAAATTGATTTGCGCCCCGGTATGAATCTTTTGTATGGACCGAATGAAGCAGGGAAGACGACCATTCAGCAAGCCATCCTTCATATTTTATTTGGATTTCCACAAAAAAATCAACAAGAGCTGCGCTATGAGCCGAAAACAGGTGGTAAATATGGCGGCTGTCTATATATAGAAGATCAAGAGTATGGTAATTGGATGATTGAGCGGGTGCGTGGGAAGTCTTCAGGTGACGTCTTAATCCGTTTTGAAGATGGGGGTATTGCAGGGGAAGCAGAACTGAAGAGGTTATTGAGAGGTTACGATCGACAAGCTTTTGAATCCATTTTCTCTTTCTCCTTATTCCAGTTACAAGATCTCGAGAAAATGGATGAAAATGATTTAAGCCGTACATTACTTGCTTCAGGTACGACTGGTTTAGATACACTTTGGAAAGTTGAAAAGAAGATGGAGAAAGAAATGGGTGGCCTCTTCAAAAAATCTGGAAAAATACCGCCGATGAATAAAAAACTAATCGAAATACGTGAACTTGAACAAGCCATGCAAAAAGAGCAGCAGAAGCTCTCGACGTATGAACCGCTTACTATTCGCAAGCAAGAACTCGATGAGCAAGTGGCGACTTTACGCTTGGAAGAGCAACATCTTTATAAGCAGTCTGAAGAACAACGAATCGCCATGCAAATTGTTCCGCTCCAGCAACAGCGCAATCAATTACATGAACAACTTACTCACTTATCGGATGAGTTTCCGGCAGCGGGAATTCGTCGTTATGAAGAACTGGCCAGTAAACAATCAGAATGGCAATTAAAGAAAACACGTCTAGAGAAAGAACAGGCGGAGTGGCAGTCGGAATTAATCGATTTACGACCTGACAGTGAACGGCAACAGTTGGAGCGGTGGGTGGCACAGGAAGCGGAATGGCATCGGTTACGTACCGATCGACTTTCTGCTGAACAGGAAATTCGTATGCTAGAAAAGAAACAACAGCAGTTCAGCAATCGCTTAGGGTTAACTGACGAGCAGCAGTTATCAATAGGGAACATAGATGTCTCCATACAACGTGAACGTCAACTTGAGCCTATCGTTGAAGAGCAGAAAGAATTGGATCAGCAACTAAAAGCATTGCAACGTCTATTGGCAGAAGCAGAAAGTGAGCGTCAGGGAGCAGAGCAACGAAAAGAACGTACGGAACGTTTGCGATTGACTGAATCTGAACGAGAGAAACTGGCGACTTTGCCAGAATTGCAACGTCAACTAGCTGAGGCTAAATTCATTGTATCTGCGGGAGATAAGCACGTATCGAATCAGATCGTTCCGGCAGTTATTTTGCTCATTGGACTAGCGATCGGGGCATATAGTATCTTGCAGCAGCAATGGTTGTTTGCGGGCCTCGGTCTAGTCGTTGTGGCGGTCGGTGCTTGGTTATGGAAACAACGACCTGATTCTGTATCAGACCAGCAATCGTTCATTCGAGATCATGAAGCGTTAGCAGCAGAACTCGAAAGACTGGCTGAGCGTGATGTTCTGCAACAGCGCGATGAGCAACAAGTTATAACCGAGATTGAAAGACTGGATCATAAATTGCAGAAATACGCGGAAGAAATGGAACAACTTTATTATCAGCAACAACAAGCGGTGAAGACGTTGCAAGAACTGTTGCAAGATGAACCATTCGATTTGACATTCAATATTCAGGAAAGCTTTCGGTTACTGCGCGAGTTCCAGGACACGGAAATAGATTTGAGAACATGGCGGCAACGTCTGCTAACAACGACACAGCACATACAATCGCTAATCAAAGAAGTGGAAGAAGTGCTCGGACCTGTTGCGGAAGAAGGTTTATTCGAAAGAATTCGCCAAGAACTACTTCGTCAGAATAGCCTGCAAGAAAAGCATTTAAGCAAACAACAAACAGTAGTTGAAATCAAAGAACAGTTACAAGAAACACAGGAGCTGTTGGAAACGACAAGAGCAGAAATTCAAAAATTGTTCGATAGCGTTGGCGTATCGGAAAAAGAACAATTTTACACTGCGTATCAGCAAAATCAAGATGCACAATTGCTGAAACGACAGCTAAAAGAAGTAGAAGCCCAGCTTTCTTTATATAGTAAAGAACCATTAGTAAAAGAATGGACCCTACCCGAACTGGAACGACAACGCAGTGAAACGTCGAACCGTCTTCAAATGATTCGTCAAGAAGTAGAGGCGCTTGTAGATGAGCAAGTCAAGGTAGGTCATGAAATATCACAAATGGGTGCCAGTCAAACGTACAGTGAACTACAGCAGTTAGTAGAAGTGCGAAAAGCCGAGTTGGAAGAAATGACAGAACAATGGGTAATCCGCAAAGCTGTCCGTGAGTCGATTCGACAGACGATGAGTGAGTGGAAAGAACATCAATTACCAGCCGTTCTCATTCAGGCGAATAAATGGTTTAGCTATTTAACAGGAAATCGATACGCGACGCTCGGTTTAACGATGGAAGGTTATTTTGAGGCAGTCACTGACGAAGGACAAACTTTCATGATCAATGAACTCAGTCAAGCTACAAAAGAGCAAGCTTATCTTTCATTGCGACTAGCGTTAGCATTTGAATTATCAGAGCGTGCACCGTTCCCAATCATTATGGATGATCCATTTGTTCACTTTGATAATGAGCGACTTTCGCGTATGATAGAAATACTTACTGGGTTACAGCCATCTCATCAATTTCTGTACTTTACTTGTCATCAAGAGATGAAATCGAAATGGCCAAGTGAGCCTCATACAATTGAGATTGGACGAAAAGTAAAAGGGGAGATTCACTGATGAAAAAACTACTTGACTATCAAGTCGGCGAAACGATCGACATGTATTTATTGATTAAACAGGCAACAAAAGGTGTCACACAGCAGGGGAGTCCGTTCATGACGTTGATTCTGCAAGATAAAAGTGGGGATCTTGAAGCTAAACTTTGGGATGCGGGTGAAGAACAAGCCCAGATGTATCAGGGGGCGACTATCGTAAAAGTAGGTGGAGAAATCCACGAATACCGCGGAAAAAATCAACTTCGTCTTAAAGCAATTCGTCCTGTAAAAGAAGATGAAGGCGTGACGATTGCAGATTTAGTACCGTCTGCTGAAAAGAGTAAGGAAGTATTGCTTGATGAATTAATGCAGTATTTCTTTGAAATGAAAAATCCACAAATCCAGCGTGTCACTCGTCATTTATTGAAGAAGCACCAGCAAGACTTCGTGTTATATCCGGCAGCTACGAGAAATCATCATGACTACGTGTCAGGCTTGCTAGATCACGTAGTTTCGATGTTAAAACTTGGCAAGGCGATTGCGGAGTTGTATCCGACGTTGAACAAAGACTTGCTGTATGCAGGGATTATTTTGCATGATATCGGAAAGGTCATCGAGTTGTCAGGTCCCGTCGGTACGCAGTATACGATTGAAGGGAACTTGCTAGGACATATTACGATCATGGTCAATGAAATTTCCAAGGCGGCAGAAGAACTGGAGATCGAAGGCGAAGAAGTGATGTTGCTTCAGCATATGGTGTTGTCTCACCATGGTAAAGAAGAGTGGGGCAGTCCGAAGCGTCCGATGTTAAAAGAGGCAGAGATTCTTCACTATATCGATAATATCGATGCGAAGATGAATATGCTGAACCGTGTGATGTCGAAAACGACGCCAGGCGAGTTCTCTGAGCGCGTATTCCCGCTGGATAACCGTTCGTTCTACAAGCCTACGTTTGAATAAATTAATGTGGGACAGGACACGACTCGTTGTGAAGTAAAGAATATTGTTAAGTCTTGGTTTTGATTGGGCTAGCAAAACAACCAATCACTACGATTATAAAATCACAAAAAAGGTCTGCCAGTGGAAGATATAACTTCCAGGGCAGACCTTTTCATATATTACTTACCTTCTTCTACTTCCACTTCAGTATCATCAGCTGGAGCGTCTTCTGCAGGTGCTTCTTCAGCTGGTTGCTCTTCCAT
This sequence comes from Sporosarcina sp. P1, assembly GCF_002743155.1. Lineage (NCBI taxonomy): Bacteria > Bacillati > Bacillota > Bacilli > Caryophanales > Caryophanaceae > Sporosarcina > Sporosarcina sp. P1. The sequence goes on along the minus strand of NZ_PDYS01000017.1, from coordinate 32,406 downwards.
CTTGAACAAATCAAGTGAAGCTTTCAAATCTTCATCTTTGATCTTAACATCTGCATCTTTTACTAACTTCGAAACTTTAGCTAATAGCTCGTTTTCGTCAGCTTTTTCCATCAATAGTTCATGACGGATTTCGTCTTTCTTTTCATCAGTGATCTCTTTATCGTCAGTTTTACGCTTTTCTTTTACTTCGATGATATGGAAACCGTTATCTGATTGAACAGGCTCACTGATTTTACCTGGCTCTAAGTCGTATGCAGCGTTCCAGAATTCAGGAACCATGACACCGTAAGCGAACCAATCAAGATCTCCGCCTTCATCTTTAGAACCTGGATCAGTAGAGTATTCTTTTGCTACTTTCGCAAAGTCTTCTCCTTTATCCAACTTTTCTTTTACTTCCTTAGCTGTCTTTTCATCTTCAACTAAGATATGACGAGCGTTGATTTCTGATTGTGATTCCTCAAGGCGCTTGTTCAACTCTTCGTCAGAAACTTCAATGCCGTCAGTCAATGCAGCTTCCTGCAATTTATTCAAACGAATCATTTTCTTGAAGCTCTCAGGTGTTTGACCTTGTTGAGCTAAGAAAGCTTCGAAGTTTTCACCGAGTTGTTCTTTGTTTTTATCAAATTCTGCATCTACTTGCTTATCGTCTACATTATACTTATCATCCAGAACCTTTTCTAAGATGATCATTTGTAGAGCTTGTTCACCGACAGATGTTTTCATTTCTTGATAAAACTCATCTTTCGTTACATCTCCTGCTTTGGACGTCATAACCTTTTCATCGCCGCCAGAACAAGCGGATAAAGCTGCAACCGAAGCTGCAAGTGTAAATGCTAACATCTTCTTTTTCATGTAATTAACTCCCCTAATCTAAGTATAGATTCTGTATATTCTTCAAGTAAACACTATATCATATAACGTATAAAAAACAAAAAGGTTCCATTCATTTGAAACTGCCCAACCGCTTTTTTCTACATTCGCATAAGATACAATGTGAAAGGGGGTGCCTTCATGAGCGGTTACACACAGGGCGGATCAGGTTCATCAGGCTTTGCTTTAATTGTTGTTTTGTTCATTTTGTTGATCATCGTCGGCGCGGCATACTTGTATTAAAAAAAGCCCTGCCTCCAGCAATGGGGGCGGGCATACATAGTGTCAGGCGCTAAAGAACACTTCTACATATAAGGATAAAATAAGGATTGTGATCAGAATATTTACAGTGCGATAAATCTTTGGCTGCTTTTCTTCTGGAATCTCTCTAGATTGGCAAAGAGCAAATGTCATTTTATTAATTTGATATAAGTAGAACAATGAAAATAGAATGGTAATCGCAATAACCATTTTAGACCTCCTCTTTCTGCTTCTTTTCTATCATAGCAGAATTTGTGATCAAAAGGAAAAAACTAAACCGTGTAAAGAGCAGGTAATTATGACTCTACTTTAGATTTTATAAGGTAATCACTTGAATCGACATATGTCTTCTCAATGTTCTGAAAACCACGTTCGAAAATGTCCATAAAATCATCTCCATAAATGTTGCGCAATACTGACATGACTTCTAGGAATTCAGGGAATTTTCCATAAATATCACGAATGGGAAGAGAACCCTGAAGTACGCTGTAATCTTCATTATGGTAATTTTCATTCATCTGGATAAGTAATGCTTTGCCTTCTTCTGAAACCGTCACATATGTATTGCGTCGGTCATCTTCTTTTTTTGAGAAATACAAAAGTTGGCGCTGTTCCAACTTTTTTGAGAAGTTAAAGGCGGTTGAGACATGCATTACGCCAAACTTCGCGATGTCTGAAATTGTGGCGCCTTCCAAATGGTAGGCGATCCATAAAATATGATGTTCATTAATATTGAGTTCATACGGTTTAATCCATTGTTGCCAATCCTTCTCTACAGCTTTCCATAATGCCTTGGACATTTGGGCTACACGCTGGTTGAAGATCATGGCGTCTTTACGTGAAATATGTTGATCGGCCATCGAGACACCTGCTTTCTTTCAGTCATTTTATTTATTATACCAAAAAAACAACAAATAAAAAAGACGGAATAGTAAAATAAATCAGTTTGAGTGTATATGCCCATAGAATACAACTATTTCTGAGCTGTTTTACTATGGGTACGCACTCAAAGATTAGCAAGTGAACAACTGATGCCTAAATGAAAACGCGTTAGCGGGCACCAATTGATTTTTCAAGATCATCCAATGCGGTTTGAATAGCAGAAATTTCTTTCTCTAATCGCTTCTTATTATGTTCGGTCGAGCGTTTCCAGTCCGCTACCGAAACTTTCATTTCTTCAACAGTCTCTGGTACAAGCTCTTTTGCTTCTTTTGTTAGGTCGGTTACAGAATCTTTCAGATCGGCAACTTGCCCTTTGACGTCTTTCAACTTATCCTTCAATTCAAGTGATGCATTTTTGACGCTGTCACGCAGTTCACTTCCCGCTTTTGGTGTAGAATATAGAACAGTTACCGCAGAAGTGACAGCACCTGCCGCCAGACCAATAAAGAATGTGGACGCTTTCATAATAGAGAACACTCCTTTTGTATAGTTATTATTTTATTAAAGCATGTTAGTACGTAATTGAGCAAGAAAATGAATGAAATATTATACTGTCGAAAGTTTTATTCTAATGGTTTGGAGAAGTGGACAGAAAAGTAGGTCTCATTTCGGGTGATGAAGAAAAACACTATACTCTTCTGCCTACAACTTCCGCGTGTTATTCTTGCAGATGTCTTGAAATATTCGTAGCCAATTCAGATACTACGTCCATTGGGAACTGCTCTACTTTTGTATCGAATTCTACTTTCAGGCCATCTGATTTATCATAGCGTGGAATTAAATGCATATGGAAATGATAGACTGATTGACCTGCGAAAGATCCGTTGTTTTGTAATAAGTTCATCCCGCACGGTTGAAATTCTTCTTTTAGTGCATTAGCGATTTTTGGCGCCACTTTAAATAGATTCGCAGCTTCATCTTCAGTTAATTCATACACATTTTCACGATGTGTTTTTGGAATTAGGAGTACGTGTCCTTTCGTGACAGGCATAATATCCATAAAGGCGATAACGTGATCATCTTCGTAGATTTTTTCTCCTGGAATCGTTCCTTCTACAATCTTGCAGAAAATACATGAGGTCATTTCTACACATCCTTTCATGTTTGGATGTATTGTAGCATATTTTCAGATAGTTAACGAAGGCGGATAAAGCAATTTTACAATTTCTTTGCTAAAATAATAACAGAAGATAGGGGGAAATATAATGGCAATCCTAGAACTTGAACACGTTACGGGTGGTTATACGCGCAAGCCTGTTTTACATGACCTTTCATTTCAGCTAGAAGAGGGGGAACTGGTCGGATTAATCGGTCTAAATGGCGCAGGAAAAAGTACGACAATTAAACATATTATCGGTGTGATGAATCCACTTGAAGGAATAATCAAAATTGACGGGGCGACGTTTAGTGATAAAGAACATTACCGCCAATCATTCAGTTATATTCCAGAGACACCGGTATTATACGAAGAACTTACATTACAAGAACATTTGGAACTGACTGCGATGGCATATGGACTGGACAAGCAGCAATTTGAAATACGTACCGAACAATTACTAAAAGAGTTCCGTATGGAAAAGCGTTTAAAGTGGTTTCCGGCTCACTTTTCTAAAGGTATGCGGCAGAAAGTGATGATCATGTGTGCTTTTTTGGTTGAACCGAAATTATATATTATCGATGAGCCATTCGTCGGATTAGATCCGTTGGCGATTCGCGCTTTGCTTGATCAAATCATTGAACGAAAAAATGCGGGTGCTTCTATTTTGATGTCGACTCACGTATTGGCGACGGCTGAGAAGTATTGTGATCGTATTATTTTATTGCACGAAGGGCGAGTACGTGCGAATGGGACGATGGACGACTTGCGCAAAGCGTTCGGACGACCAGATGCAACACTTGATGACTTATATATTGCAATGACTGAGGAAACTGACTATGAACAACATGCATGAAATCTGGGGACAGCGGTTCTTCCATTACATCAATGAACTACAGAAGTATATGCGCTATGTATTCACTGGACATTTGGCTATCGTTTTCATGTTCGCTATTGGAGCCGGGGGCTATGCATATAGTGAGTGGTTGAAAGAAGTGCCTGTTTCGTTCCCTTCTGTCTTCATCGTATCCGTAGTTATTGCGCTCTTGTTAATGAAAGCTGCACCGACCACGTTACTAAAGCCGGCAGATATTGTTTTTTTTCTACCATTAGAAAATCAATTGCCGAGCTATATGAGACGCTCCATCACTTGGTCGTCGTTTTCACAACTCCCTTTGCCGTTGATTGCTATGGTCATTGCATTGCCATTGTTGAAGGCAACAGAAGTGGGGACGGGCACTGATTATATACTCATTATGTTGATGATCGTTGCCTTTAAAGGCTTGTTTGTAGGGACTGAATACAACGTCCGTATTGCGAATCATGCTTTCGTTTGGCCGGATCGTGTTCTGCGACTGGTTTTAACATTTCTCACGATTCAATTTGCGCTTACATGGAGTACAGTGACAATCTTTATCGGAATTCTTATCGCCATGCTCTATGCGAAGTTTTGGGAAAAACAAGCTACACATTATCCGTTTCCGTATGAGCAGTTTATTGAATTGGAACAAAATCGTATGATGCGTTTCTATCGATTTGCGAATTACTTCACGGAAGTTCCGCATCTGGTTGGATCAGTGAGTAAGCGTAGCTGGTTAAAGATGGCTATGAAACGTTCTACGTTCAAGCGCAAAGATGTACAAAAATACTTAATCGTCAGGACATTCATTCGTACAGATGATACGTTTTGGTTGTGGGTTAGATTAACGGCGTTGGCTGCATTGGGTGCGTTCTTAATACCGTTACCGATTGTATCGTTCATCTTTGTAGGGGCATTGGCGTTTGCGACTGCTGTTCAGTTAATATTGGCACTTGAAGGTGGCGACGAGTTCACTATGGATCAGCTGTATCCTGAAGAACATGAAAAATCTCAAATCAAAGCAGTCCGTTCATTAGTCCGAAAGTTAATTTGGCTACAAGCAATTATTCTATTACTGGCGGCATTACCGTTGTATGGACTAAGTGTCACACCACTCCTAATCGCGGCTATAGCACTCATTGTAGGTGAAGCGACGATTCGATTGACCAAAGAGCAAATGAAAGAAATATGATAATACGCAATAGTGAAGTTGTACTTAAGTCAGTAATTTAATTTTTGTCTCCATGTTGGCTGAATATATGTACCTAGTAAATATTCTTCTAACTACTTTAAGATAATTCAAAAGTTCGAATAGTTAGATTGATGGTTGCAATTTGTATTCCATTGCATATATAATTACTAAAAGGTATCAGGGGTGAGAGAGATGAATAATAACAACTCATATGCTGAATTTTTGAAAGCGGTAGGTAGTAATAGCACTTCTCTCCAAGCAGAAAAGCTGCTGAACGAAATCTATTGGGATCTGTTTCTACAACACATTCATTGGGAACAAACACAATCGCGAATCATGCTATTGATTGACGATGCGCTAGATCAAAATGACAAAGAAGCATTCGACCTGTATACACAACAATTACTCGACATGTCACAAGAACATGGATATGAACTTAAAACCAACTAATTTAATTTATTCATAGACACTGCTAGGGAAAAATCCTGGCAGTGTTTTTTATTGTATAGAATGTCCTAGCTGTAAGTTTCTTTCCCAAAGTACAAGGGTACAATAAAGTACATAGAGAGTTAGCTTAAAACGTACGTTCGTTATTTCTTTAGAAAAAACAGTAGTTGTGGTAAAATAGAAGGACAGGTGTTTAAGAAGAGGAGTGGAACCATTTGAACGAAACATTTCAATTGCAAGCACCATATACGCCGCAAGGAGATCAGCCAAAAGCGATCAACAGCCTTGTTAACGGCATAAAAGAAGGCAAGAAACATCAAACATTACTTGGTGCAACGGGAACGGGTAAAACATTTACTGTTTCTAATGTACTGACGGAGATCAATAAACCTACACTGGTCATCGCCCACAATAAAACGTTGGCTGGTCAATTATATAGCGAGTTCAAAGAGTTTTTCCCAGATAATGCAGTAGAATACTTTGTCAGCTTCTATGACTTTTATCAACCGGAAGCGTATGTACCGCAAACCGATACTTTCATTGAAAAAGATTCATCGATCAATGATGAAATCGATAAACTTCGCCACTCCGCAACGAGTGCTTTATTCGAACGAAATGATGTATTAATTGTGGCATCCGTTTCGTGTATTTACGGTCTGGGTTCACCAGAAGAATATAATGACATGGTTTTTTCATTGCGCAAGGGAATGGAAATACCGCGTAATCAACTTTTGCGTACGCTAGTGGATATTCAGTACGAACGCAATGATATTAATTTCACACGTGGGACGTTCCGTGTGAGAGGCGATGTAGTCGAAGTCTTCCCGGTGGCACGTGACGAGCGTTGTATACGTCTCGAGTTTTTCGGAGATGAAATTGAACGAATCCGTGAAGTGGATGCCTTAACGGGTGAAGTCATCGGTGATCGTGATCACGTAGCTATTTTCCCTGGATCTCACTTCGTTACACGCGAAGAAAAGCTATTAAAAGCGATTGAGAATATTGAAATAGAATTGGAAGAACAGCTGAAATATTTACGTGATAACGATAAGTTATTGGAAGCGCAACGCTTGGAACAACGGACGCGCTATGATTTAGAAATGATGCGGGAGATGGGCTTCTGTTCCGGTATTGAGAACTATTCTAGGCATTTGACGTTGCGTGAAGCAGGTGCAACTCCCTATACGTTGCTGGATTATTTCCCTGACGACTTTTTGATTGTCGTAGATGAGAGTCACGTATCGTTGCCACAGATTCGCGGTATGTACAATGGAGACCAAGCGCGTAAAAAGGTATTGGTGGAGCATGGTTTCCGCTTGCCGTCCGCATTGGACAACCGTCCATTAATGTTCGAAGAATTTGAAAAACATATTCGACAGGCGATGTATATTTCAGCCACTCCAGGCCCTTATGAAATTGAGCATACAGACGTGATGGTAGAACAGATTATACGTCCTACAGGATTACTCGATCCAATCATTGAAGTGCGTCCAATTGAGGGACAAATTGATAACTTATTGGATGAAATACATCTTCGAATCGAGCGAAATGAACGTGTCTTGATTACAACTCTCACGAAAAAAATGTCAGAAGATTTGACGGATTATTTAAAAGATATTGGGATTAAAGTGCAGTATCTCCATTCGGACGTCAAGACATTGGAACGGACAGAAATTATTCGTGAGTTGCGTGTCGGAACGTATGACGTACTGATCGGAATCAACTTGCTGCGTGAAGGCATCGATATCCCAGAAGTTTCATTAGTCACGATTTTGGATGCGGATAAAGAAGGATTCTTGCGTTCGGAACGTGCGTTGATCCAGACAATTGGTCGTGCAGCACGTAACTCAGAAGGACGCGTCATTATGTACGCGGATAAAATAACAGATTCTATGAGGAAAGCTATTGATGAAACGGAACGTCGTCGTGAAATTCAGATAGCTTATAATGAAAAACATGGTATAACGCCAACGACAATTGTCAAACCGATACGTGAATTGATTCGTGCCACTCAAGTGGCTGAAGAAACGGAATCGTATTTGCAAAAGGTGACGAACGGCAAGAAGTTATCGAAAGACGAGAAAGGCTTATTGCTAACCAAATTGGAAAAGGAAATGAAAGATGCAGCAAAAGCTTTGGACTTCGAAAGAGCTGCAGAGTTACGCGATACCGTACTAGAACTGAAAGCAGAAAGGTAGAGTCCGCATGAAAAATAAAGAACTTGTAATACAGGGAGCGAGAGCAAACAACCTGAGGGACATTACCGTGAAGATACCACGCGATAAACTAGTAGTGCTTACGGGTCTATCGGGGTCTGGAAAATCCTCATTGGCTTTTGATACGATCTACGCGGAAGGACAGCGCCGCTATGTGGAATCATTATCCGCATATGCGCGTCAGTTCCTTGGACAAATGGATAAACCAGACGTGGATTCAATAGAAGGACTGTCGCCCGCTATTTCCATTGATCAAAAGACAACGAGTAAAAATCCGCGGTCTACTGTAGGAACGGTGACAGAAATCTATGACTACTTGCGTTTATTATATGCGAGAGTTGGGAAGCCACATTGTCCGTACCATGGCATTGAAATTTCTACGCAGACGATTCAACAGATGGTGGATCGTGTAGTTCAGTTGCCTGAGCGTACGCGAATTCAAATTTTGGCTCCTATTATTTCAGAACGTAAAGGGACGCATGCTAAATTATTTGAAGATATCAAAAGACAAGGGTATGTGCGTGTTCGGGTCAACGGTGAAACGATTGATTTAGATGATAATATAGAGCTAGATAAAAATAAAAAACATACGATTGAAATCGTCATCGATCGAATTGTCATGAAAGAAGGCGTTGAAACACGTTTAAGTGACTCATTGGAATCTGCCTTGCGATTAGCCGACGGTAATGTTCTGGTCGATGTAATCGGTGAAGAAGAACTGTTTTTCAGTGAACACCACGCGTGTCCTATTTGTGGATTCTCTATTGGCGAACTGGAGCCGCGCATGTTTTCATTCAACAGTCCATTTGGCGCTTGTCCCGAATGTGACGGACTTGGTATGAAACTTGAAGTCGATCCAGACTTAGTCATCCCAAATAGTGACCTAACGCTAAAAGAACATGCTATTGCACCATGGGAGCCAACGAGTTCACAATATTATCCAGAACTTCTTAAGACGATTGCGAAGCACTACAAAATCCCGATGGATGTACCGGTTAGTGAATTAGCTGACTCGGACATTGAAAAACTGATGTTAGGATCGAAAAAAGAGAAGATTCGCTTCCGCTATACAAATGAATTCGGTAATACCCGCGATAGTGATATTTATTTCGAAGGTGTTTTGCGCAACGTTGAACGTCGTTATCATGAGACATCATCAGACTATATCCGCGAGCAGATGGGTAAATATATGACGGAAAAGTCATGTCCTACTTGTACAGGCTACCGCTTAAAGCCTGAATCACTATCGGTGTTAGTGAATGGACAGCATATCGGGAAAATAACAGAACGCTCGATTGTTGAAACAACCAAATTTTTCGAGGAACTAATTCTTTCTGAAAAAGACACGCAAATCGCAGATATGATCCTAAAAGAAATCCAAGAGCGTTTAGGTTTCTTGGTAAACGTCGGTCTTGACTATCTGAATCTATCTCGTTCAGCGGGAACATTATCTGGCGGAGAGGCACAACGAATTCGTTTAGCTACACAAATTGGATCACGTTTGACGGGTGTTCTATATATACTGGATGAACCTTCCATTGGGCTTCACCAGCGTGATAATGACAGATTGATTGGCACGCTCCAAAGTATGCGAGATATCGGAAATACGTTGATTGTCGTAGAACATGATGAAGACACGATGATGGCTGCAGACTATTTAATTGATATCGGTCCTGGCGCTGGTGTAGCAGGAGGAGAAGTGGTAGCTGCAGGTACTCCCGCGAAAGTTATGAAAAACAAGAAATCGCTGACTGGACAATATTTAAGCGGAAAGAAATTTATTCCACTTCCGATTGAACGAAGATCACGTGATGAGCGAAGCATTATCGTCAAAGGTGCTTCAGAGAACAACTTGAAGCATATTGATGCAGAATTTCCTCTCGGCCAATTTATCGCAGTCACTGGAGTATCCGGTTCAGGTAAGAGTACGTTGGTCAATGATATTTTGCATAAAACTTTGGCTCAGAAATTGAATCGATCCAAACAACGACCTGGAAAATTCGATAGTATCAGTGGTGTGGAACATTTGGAGAAGATTATCGATATCGATCAATCACCAATCGGTCGTACACCACGGTCCAATCCCGCTACGTATACAGGCGTCTTTGACGATATACGTGATGTTTTTGCAATGACGAATGAAGCGAAAGTCCGTGGCTATAAAAAAGGTCGCTTTAGTTTCAATGTCAAGGGTGGACGGTGTGAAGCATGCCGCGGAGATGGAATCATCAAAATCGAAATGCATTTCCTTCCGGATGTATATGTACCGTGCGAAGTATGTCACGGCAAACGATATAACCGGGAAACACTGGAAGTAAAGTATAAAGGAAAGAATATTGCGGATGTATTGGCGATGACAGTGGAATATGCAGTGGTGTTTTTCGAGAATATCCCGAAAATTCATCGTAAATTGCAGACGATTGTTGATGTAGGTTTAGGTTATGTTCAATTAGGTCAACCTGCAACGACATTGTCGGGTGGGGAAGCCCAACGTGTGAAATTGGCTTCCGAACTGCATAAACGTTCCACAGGTAAATCGTTTTATATTTTGGACGAGCCGACAACAGGTTTGCATGTACATGACATTGCCAAGTTACTTGAAGTTCTTCAACGTCTAGTTGATGGGGGGAACACAGTTCTCGTTATTGAACATAATTTAGATGTCATTAAGACAGTCGATTATATAATTGATATCGGTCCGGAAGGCGGAGACAAAGGCGGAGAAATTGTGGCAACGGGGACACCCGAAGCGATAGCAGAAGTCAAAGAGTCCTACACGGGTAAATATTTGAAGACCATCTTAGAAAGAGATCGAAATCGGATGAAAGAACAAATAAAAAAAGTAGTAAAGAAATAGAAAATGAAACTTTTGTTCCGCAGAACCGTATAAATAGATAGCTACTGAAAAGATTGGTCAAAACGAGGAGGAATCAGGAAATGCAAAATGAACGCATACGAATACTAACGATGCTTGAAGAAGGTAAAATCACAGCAGATGAAGCATTGAAGTTACTGGAAGCCATGGGTAAAGAATCTGAAAAAGCAACAGCAGAAGAGAGCTCATCAGCTGATGCTTTCTTCGAAGATATCCGCAAAGAATTCGTCACGGCAGGTGACCGTTTCATGCGATTTATGGATACGGCAGTACACCGCGTGAAAGAATTCGATTTCGAAGCACCATTCAGCAAATCTGTCTCCTTTACACATACTGAAAGTAAATCGGTAGAAGATGTTGAAGAAATCATCATCCATATCGATCATGGTACTGTAGAAGTTCATCCTTCAGACAATGATGAGATCATGGCGAAGTTCTCTGTAAAGCATTTTAATCATGATTCTGAAGAAGGTGCACTTAGCCAGTTCCTTGAAAAGTTATTGTTCGTAAAAGACGGTAATAAGTTGCGCATCGGAAGCGACTTGAAGATGTTACAAGTGAATGTCGATCTATACGTACCGACTTCAACACCGTATAGTAAACTCTCTGTACGTTTGTTGAACGGTGGATGTTCAGTAGAAGGCGTGGATTTTAAAGATCTACGTATTAGAACGGCAAATGGCAAAATTGAATGTGCAGATATCAAATTCGATGAAGCAGAGCTAGAAACCGCAAACGGTCTGGTACGTTTGTTAAAAGTTACTGGCGAAAAGCTAGAAGCCGAAACATTAAATGGTCGAGTTTATGTAGATGGCGCGGTAAATGATGTAGATGCAAAATCTCTAAACGGAAACGTGACATTGACGACGTCATCTGCTGATGCAAGAAGATTAGAAGCCAAGTCTATCAGCGGTACGGTTGAAATTTACTTCCCATCCACTGTAGGTCTAAAGGGAGAGATTTCATCCAACATGGGTAAGCTAGACTTACAGTTGAAGGACGTATCACGTGTGGAAGAACAGGAACAATTCTTGCACCGTACGATCCGCTTCAGCAAGAATGTTGAGGATGCAATGAAAGAACCGTTGCACGTTACTGGTGAGTCCAAGACGGGAACTGTGATGGTTCGCTATAACACGGTCGATATGGATTGATAGCTTAATGAAACACCTGCATTGCCATTTTTGGCGGTGCAGGTGTTTTTGTGTGTTTGGTTTGCATGTAAAGTGGATAATAGCTCGTGCGCTCATTATATTGGTCTAAGCGCTCTATGTTCTTGCGTAAGCGCTCTATGAAGACAACTACTCGCTCAATCCTGTTCTGTACTCGCTCATACTTACGCGATAACCGCTCTATCATACCCCATATCCGCTCATGGCCCCCTCATCGAGAAGGCAATAGCTCGTGCGCTCATTATATTGGTCTAAGCGCTCATTGTTCTTGCGTAAGCGCTCTATGAAGACAACTACCCGCTCAATCCTGTTCTTTACCCGCTCATACTTACGCGATAACCGCTCTATCATAACTCCTATCCGCTCATTGCCTCCTCATAGAGAAGACAATAGCTCGTGCGCTCATTATATTGGTCTAAGCGCTCTATGAAGACAGCTACCCGCTCAATCCTGTTCTGTACCCGCTCATACTTACGCGATATCCGCTCTATCATACCCCATATCCGCTCATTGCCCCTCGTCGAGAAGACAATCGCTCGTGCGCTCATTATATTGGTCTAAGTGCTCATTGTTCTTGCGTAAGCGCTCTATCAAGACAGCTACCCGCTCAATCCTGATCCGTACCCGCTCATACTTACGCGGTAACCGCTCTATCATACCCCATATCCGCTCATTGCCCCACGTCACCCTCACCCCCACAATTCATCTCCCATACTCCCAACACAACACCCCAAAAGCTATAGCTCGTGCGCATTGGAGTTGATACGTTTTACTTTGCAATAGAGTAGCCTCTGTCTGGTTCGACATGAAACCACACTCTACTAAAATCGCCGGCATATTTGTGTCACGCAGGACCGCGAAATCTGCTTTCTTCACGCCGCGGTCGGGACGCTGGCAAGCAGATATTAAAGCTTTTTGCACTGCAGAGGCAAGCACTGCGGAACTTTTGCTTGCTTGCGGATAAATATACGTTTCAATCCCTTGTGCCGTATTCCAACCATTGCCGAAAGCATTTGCGTGAATCGAGACAAACGCATTCGCTCTCATACGGTTAGCTGAAGCCGTTCGTTCGCCTAGTGGTACGTCGCGTGTAGACGCATGTGTATATTTTACTGTTATGCCCTCTTTCGTTAAAAACTCTCCGACAAGTACAGCTACAGCTGCATTAAAATCGTATTCACGAAGTTTTCCATCAGGCGTTCTTTTGCCGGGTGTATCTGGTCCGTGACCCGCATCAAGAATGATTAGTGTCAATTCTGTCCACTCTCCTTTATCCTCTATATAGAGAAGACTTTTGAAAAGGATACAAAAAGAGAATGTAGATCAAGAAGTAATCCATTTCTTTTCAATTCCTTCATGGTAAAATAGGTTTGAATGATGTGTACATAAGCGCAAGAAACGATGATTCGGCAAAAGACTGCCGGTATACGTACATCGTAGCAGAAAGTGAGGAACTTCATGGGTGAATTAACAGTAGAAGATATTATGAACCGATTTGGATTGGAATTGATCGCTGGACACGCGGGCATTCATAAGCAGATCCTAATGAGTGATATTTCACGGCCGGGGCTTGAGATGGCTGGCTATTTTGATTATTATCCTGCCGAACGTGTGCAGTTGATCGGGCGTAAGGAGATGTCCTTCCTTGAAACATTGTCAGCCATTACGCGAAGAAAGCGTTTAGAGCGACTTTGTTCGGGTGATACGCCGGCATTCATTATTGCTCATGGCGAAGAAGGTCCAAAAGAATTGAGCCAATTAGCAGAAGAGAAAAACATTCCTGTTCTCCGGACGGATTATAAGACTACACAGTTTTCCGGAATGCTGACGAATTACTTGGTCGGACAACTCGCTCCGATGACGACGGTTCATGGTGTGCTAGTCGATGTGTATGGTGTAGGTGTTTTAATAACAGGAGGTAGTGGAGTAGGAAAAAGTGAAACGGCGTTAGAGCTTATTAAAAAAGGGCATAGACTAGTAGCGGATGACTCTGTTGAGATTCGTCAAGTATCCGATAACATCTTAATCGGAACGTCACCGAAACTGTTGAAGCATATGCTAGAAATTCGCGGTGTCGGTATTATCGATTTGATGACGTTGTTTGGTGCGAGTTCCGTGAAAGACGATAAGCGTGTACTGTTAGCGGTCGACTTAGAGATTTGGGACGATAATAAGCATTATGATCGTCTTGGTATCGATGAAGAGAAGGTAGAAATACTGGATTCGCAAATTACGAAACTATCCGTTCCCGTTAGACCAGGGCGGAATATCGCGGTTATCATTGAAGTAGCGGCGATGGATTATCGAATGAAACGTCTTGGAATTAATGCGGCAGAGGAATTTACCAAGCGTTTGGATCAAGCAATCGCAGACAATGCGGAACTATTAGAAGAAGAGGAGCGCGACTAAGTGAATGTATCTATGCTAGCGATTAACCCAGTCGCGATCAGTATTGGCAGCTTAGAAGTTCGCTGGTACGGTATTTTGATCGCGCTTGGAATTATTTTAGGGTTTATGGTAGTTCAACGAGAAATGCTGAAGCGGGGAATGCACCCTGACTTACTAACGGACATGCTTATTTGGGCGATTCCCATTTCAATTATCAGTGCACGAATTTACTATGTTATTTTCACATGGGATTATTATCGTGATCATCCAGAACAAATCATTCAAATTTGGAATGGTGGAATTGCCATCCACGGTGCGTTGATCGGTGCGGTCATTACAGCAGTGATTTTCTGTAGGAAGCGTGGGGTATCTTTCTGGAAAGTTGCAGATATTACAGCACCTGGTTTATTGATTGGGCAAATTATCGGACGTTGGGGGAACTTCATGAATCAGGAAGCTCATGGAGGACCAGTTTCAGAAGCGTTCAAAGAAAATACGGTGATTCCTGATTGGATTATGAATCAAATGACGATTGAGGGTATAACGTATCACCCGACATTCTTATATGAGTCGTTATGGAATGTGGTCGGACTCATTTTGATTTTAATTATCCGAAGAATGGTGAAGATAAAACGCGGTGAAGTATTCTTGTTTTACATCATCTGGTATTCGATCGGCAGATTCTTCATCGAAGGGATGCGGACGGATAGTCTCTATGTCATCGGAAGTTTGCGTGCAGCACAGTTAGTATCTGTAACGGGAATTATCGTAGGTATTATCATCTTGTTGTATCGTAGATATGTAATGAAAGTGAAAGAGAACTATGATGACAAATCAAAATAAAATCGCATTATCCAATACGTTGAAAAATGGTTTGCAAGTTGGATTCAAAACGACATGGTCACTCGGTAAGATCATCTTTCCTATTACTTTGCTTGTAACCATTTTGCAGTTTACGCCTATCTTGCCTTGGCTTGTGCAATTGGTTGAACCGATTATGCATCTTTTTGGCTTGCGTGGTGAAGCAGCTGTGCCCATCGTGCTTGGCAATGCATTAAACTTATACGCTGGAATTGCCGGTATCATTTCATTAGAATTAACGGTTAAAGAAGTGTTCATCATTGCTGTTATGATCAGTTTTGCGCATAATCTGTTCATTGAAACGGCCGTCGCTATAAAAGTAGGCGTCAAACTATGGACAGTACTTGTCGTGCGACTTGGATTGGCTGTGTTGGCTGGAGTGCTGATCAATTTATTCTGGACGGGCGGCAATGAAATCGCGCAATATGGTCTAACGCCACAAGCGGAAGTGGTACCGGAAGGCTTTGTGCAGATTTTCTTGCTTGGACTTGAAAAGGCAGCATTTGGTGTCTTGCAGCTGGCATTGATCGTCATTCCATTAATGTTGTTTGTGCAGTATGTGAAAGACCGTAATTATTTAGAGCGTTTTTCTACTGGCTTGGCACCGTTCACAAAAATGATTGGTGTGAAACCCAATGCGTCGATGACACTCGTTGCGGGATTATTAATTGGTTTGGCATACGGTGCAGGCGTCATGATTCAGGCAGTGCGAGAAGATGGTGTGTCAAAACGAGATATTACATTAGCCTTTATTTTCTTGATGGCATGTCATGCGGTGATTGAGGATACACTGTTATTTCTGCCACTCGGTATACCGATTTGGCCATTATTGATAATACGGCTTGTGACCGCCATTGTACTGACGATTACAGTGAGTATTTTATGGAAGCAGCCGAGAGAGAAGGGGGAAGCCGTTATTGACTAATCAACCGATTACTACACTACTATTTGATTTTGACGGAACGCTTGCAGATACAAATGAGTTAATACTCTCTTCTTTCGAGTATGTATTGGAAAAACATTTCCCTGGACGTTTCCAACGAGAAGAGATGCTACCGTTTATCGGACCTACATTACATGATACATTTTCTTCGATTGCACCTGATATGACAGACCAATTGGTAGAAGAATACCGTGAATGGAATTTGGCTCATCACGACGATTATGTAACTGAATTCGAAGGTGTGACAGATACGCTTCGTAAATTATATGATCTAGGTTTGAAGATGGCAGTCGTTTCTACAAAGAAGCGCGATATGGTAGAAAGAGGGATCAACCTTCTAGGTATCGCACCTTATTTTGAGACGGTGATTGGACTGGATGATATAACGAATCCTAAACCGGATCCAGAGCCGATTTTACTAGCATTGAGCCGTCTTGATCGGACAGCTGAAGAGTCACTCATGATCGGGGATAACTTCCACGATATACTCGGTGGACAAAATGCGGGAACACGAACTGCGGCAGTTGCATGGGCGTTAAAAGGGGAAGAATATTTGCAGACATTCAAACCTGACTTCATGTTGCAACATATGTCCGACTTACTTAAAATCACTGCGGGAATTAAGCTATGAGACGCACAGAGCGGCATCCTTCCAAAGGAGATGCAAATTCACTTTGGCATATTTACCGTACGGTCTCGATTTTTAAAGTAGCTAAGAATTTTATCGTCATCCAAATTGCGCGATATACGCCGTTTGTTTCATGGAAAAACGTTCTTTATCGAACGTTCTTGCGGATGAAAGTCGGAAAACATACCGCTTTTGCGCTGATGGTTGTACCGGATGTCATGTTTCCGGAACGAATCTCCGTTGGTGAAAACTCCATAATTGGGTTTAATACGACGATTTTAGCGCATGAATATTTGATAGATGAATACCGTATTGGAGACGTGGATATAGGTAATAATGTACTGATTGGAGCCAATACAACAATTTTACCGGGTGTTAAAATTGGTGATGGTGCCATTGTTTCTGCTGCATCACTCGTCAATAAGGATATTCCGGCAGGTACATTTGCTGGCGGTAATCCAGTGCGTATCATATATACAGCCGAACAAATGGTGGAACGTGCAGCACGTGAAAGCAAATGAATGACGGATCATGTAGTTGTGATATACTAGAGGATACATTGCAGGGGGACGTCAAGTACGTTCCTCTTACTTTTTCGGAGGAGTTCGATTGAAAAACAACCAACGTTTTATAAAAGATAAAATTATATCATTCCTTCCTGACGGTGATTTTTATCGTAAACGCGCGATGCAAGCTATGCAGCGTGAACAATTTTCGGATGCGGAAAAATATTATAAACGTGCATTGGATTTGAATCCAGATGACGCACTGACACATATGGAATACGGTGTGTTTATAATGGAAGTCGGCCGCTTTGAAGATGCCTATGAACTTCTACAAACAGCTGATGACCTGGATCCAAACAATGAAGAGACGACTTTCTATTTAGCGGAAGTTCATGCACATCTCGGTCTACTGCGTGAAGCGAAGCAGTATGCATTGAAATATGTTGCTATAGCACCAGATGGCGTATTTGTGGAAGAAGCCCATGAAATCTCTGAATTCGCGGATCAAGAAGAAATGTTCGTTGAAGAAGGCGAACAGCTCGATGGGGAAGTCATATTTCGGCAAGAAAAAGCGCGTCGCATGATGGAGCAAGGGGATTTTGAAGACGCCATTGAAGTGCTTGAGGATTTATTAGTGGATTATCCAAAAACGTGGGCGGTTCATAATAATTTGGCTCTTGCGTATTTTTATATTGGTAAAGAGAAACATGCGGAAGATATTCTGTACAATGTCTTACGTGAAGAAAAAGGCAATATCCATGCGCTGTGTAACTTGGCGGTGTTCTTTTATTACAATCGGGATGAAAAGCGTCTGAATAGTATGATGGAGCTGTTGTCGAAGATCAAACCCTATCAATTCGAACAGCGCTATAAATTAGGTGCGACATTTGCGTTGACAGGTCGTTATGAAGAAGCGTACCACTGGCTTCGTAGTCTGCAAAAACGCGGATTTGAAGGAGATGTCGGATACTACTTCTGGCTAGCTAATGCTGCATATTTTACGGGTCACCGAAAAGTCGCGGAACAGGCAAATGAAGCCTTGTTGAAATTGGACCCTACCAAAGAAGGATTCGAACCTTGGAAGTCATTGGATGAAGAATTGGACATAGATTCTTACGAAGAGGATGTTCCGTTCTTGATCGAAAAGATTTCGAACCCTTATCGCAGTGAGCGAATGTTCGGTTTGTATTTAGTAGGAAAGTCGTCACACTTACAGGAAATCCTTTCACATCCCGGCTATATAGATGTTGAAAAATTGACTGCTGCGGAACAATTGTTTTTAGCACACAGCCTGAACTATTCATTCAAAGTGACTAATCCATTTGAAAAAGCTTTGAAAAAAGCGCTGGCTATTTGTGATCTATTGTATGAAGAATATAAACCGCTTGATGAGCGAAGTGTACAATTCTTTCAAATGTGGTTCACGCTATGTGAAAATGCGCTTGAACAGAAATATATGTTCAGTAATGTGCAAGCAATTGCTGCTGCTGCAGATTATATGTTCCAATCTTCACATGACGAAAAAGTGACAAAGAAGTCTATAGCTGAAAACTATAGTGTATCCGTTACAACGCTATCCAAGTATATTCAGGAACTGCTTCAATTTCTGCCTTATACAAAAGAATAACTACTTGTAGATGTTGCATTTAAGTTGAAATTCGAGTGTAATTCTCGTACGATTTTATATAGCGATAGTTTTATCTGCCAGTCAGATGAAATCTTTGGTGAAGTGAATGACACCAAAGGGTGCATATTTTGAAGGAGGAAAACTACAATGACGACGGAAGAAAAGGTTTATGATGTAATCATCGTTGGAGCAGGGCCGGCAGGGATGACAGCGGCTGTTTATACATCACGTGGAAATATGTCTACACTGATGTTAGAAAGAGGCGTACCAGGCGGTCAAATGGCCAACACAGAAGAAATAGAGAACTATCCTGGATTTGAAAGTATTTTAGGTCCGGACATCTCGACAAAAATGTTCGATCATGCGAAACGTTTCGGAGCTGAATATGCTTACGGTGACGTAACGAAAATCGAAGACGGCCGCGAATTCAAAACAATTTATGTAGGCGAGAAACAATATAAAGCACGTGCAATCATCTTGGCAACGGGTGCAGAATACCGCAAGATGGGCGTGCCAGGTGAGGAAGAATTGACTGGTCGTGGCGTGAGTTATTGTGCGGTATGTGACGGCGCATTCTTCCGTAATAAAGAGATCGTCGTAATTGGCGGCGGTGACTCTGCAGTAGAAGAAGGTTCATACTTAACACGTTTTGCTAACAAAGTGACAATCATCCACCGTCGCGATACATTGCGTGCGCAAAAAATCGTACAAGAGCGTGCATTCGCAAATGAGAAGATTGATTTCATTTGGAATTCAACAGTTAAGCAAGTGAATGAAAAAGACGGCAAGATCGGTTCTATAACGCTAGTCTCTACTGAAGACGGTTCAGAACGCGAAATGGAAACGGAAGGTATGTTCGTTTATATCGGACTAGATCCTATAACAGAGCCTTTCAAAGATCTTGGCATTTTGGATGAAAACGGCTATATTGAAACGAATGATATTATGGAAACAAAAATTCCGGGTATTTTTGCTGCGGGCGATGTGCGTGAGAAATTATTACGCCAAGTCGTGACGGCTACAGGAGACGGAAGTATTGCAGCTCAAGCAGCTCAGAAGTATATCGAAGAGTTGATGGAAGAAGTAGAAGCAAAGGCGTAAACAGGTGATGAACTTGTAATGTGTCTGTAAACGTTCTGCAATATAAAAGGGGGATAATAGGTAGAAGAAAGACACCCCTTTCATAATATAGCAACTTTGTGGCTATTTACGGTATAAACTTCCGTGAATAGCCGTCTTTTTTTTTCGTTTTCAATGAAAGCATTGTATACTATACATACATACTTGAAAAGTGGGGAACAACATATGCAAAAAATTGCTAACTTGCTCATGGTGAAAGACGGTCAAGTCCTATTACTAAAAAAGCCGAGGCGTGGATGGTATGTGGCGCCGGGAGGAAAAATCGACGAAGGTGAGTCAGTCTATGAAGCGGCTACTCGTGAATTTCTCGAAGAAACCGGTGCGCAGGCGATTGCGCCACATATAAAAGGCATATATACGATGATGATTATGGATGATGAGGGAAAAGAATTAGTAGACGAATGGTTACTCTTCACATTTGTCGCACATGATTATTCCGGAGAATTGATGAAGACCACCATTGAAGGTGAACTAGAATGGCATCCGCTAGAAAGTTTGCATACACTACCCATGGCGGAAGGTGATCGCAAGAATCTGCTCTTTGCGGTGAGTCAGAAAGGTATGCAGTATGGAACATTCTATTATACAGAGCAATTCCGCTTCTTGCGGGAATCACTTCAACAATCAATGGAAGGTGAATAACATTTATGGATCAACCACAAGTGGTAAATGAATATGAAGTGGTAATTATTACGGGGATGTCAGGTGCAGGCAAGACCGTCGCTATGCAATGCTTTGAAGACATGGGATTCTATTGCATCGACAACTTGCCGCCCGAACTATTTGTAACATTCCTCGATTTGATGATGAAGTCGGATAATCAAATGAGACGTATTGCCGCAGTGATGGATACGCGCGGAGGAAGTTTATTTGATTCTATGATTACCGCACTCGAAGGATTATTCAAGATGGAAGATGTCAAAACAAGTTTGTTATTCCTAGATTCAGATGACGAAGCACTAGTGAAACGTTATAAAGAAACACGTAGATCACACCCGTTATCTGAAGGTGGCGTGTTACTCGAAGGGATTCGAAAAGAACGTCATTTGCTGACTGAAATAAAAGGACTTTCACGTTCTATTATTGATACATCGAAATTAAAGCCCAAGCAATTACGGGAAAAAATCACACGTGAGTTTTCTGAAGCAGGTGAACCGAACTTCACTTTGAACTTTGTATCATTTGGATTCAAGCATGGTATGCCGATTGATGCAGATGTAGTATTTGACGTTCGGTTTTTACCAAATCCGTTTTATCTGGAAGAATTGCGCCCGTTGACAGGTTTGAATCATGAAGTATCGGATTACGTATTGAAATGGGCGGATACGAAAGAATTAATTGAAAAACTAACGGACTTATTCAAATTCTTAATTCCACAATATAAACAAGAGGGAAAAGGTCAGGCAGTTATAGCGTTCGGGTGTACAGGTGGGCAACATCGTTCTGTTACACTGGCTGAGTACTTTACAGGCGTTTTTAAAGGCGATTATCCAACACATGTATCGCACCGGGATGTTGAAAAAAGAAAGGGTTGACATGAATATGCAATCCACTACGATGAAAAGTGTTGTTGTATTTGGAGGCGGCACAGGGTTATCTAATATCCTTCGGGGGTTAAAACGGTATCCGATCGAATTGACAGCTATTGTGACGGTGGCGGATGATGGAGGAAGTTCAGGTCGTTTATTCGATCAGTATAACGTCCCGCCGCCTGGAGATATAAGACAGGTTATGGCAGCGCTTTCAGATGTTGAGCCAATGATCGAGAAGATGTTTCAGCATCGCTTTGAAGGATCTGATGGATTGAAGGGACATTCTCTTGGGAATTTGATGCTTACGGCCTTAACAACTATTACAGGCGATTTCGCTCGTGCAGTCGAGCAGATGGGCGTTGTTCTGAATATTAAAGGAACAGTATTACCTGCAGCAAATCAGCGAATTACCTTGCATGCCGAGCTTGAAGATGGTTCAATCATTACAGGCGAATCGAAAATTCCTCTCTATGGAAGGAAAATCCGTAACGTTTTCATCACGCCTCAAGATGTAAAACCATTACCGGAAACAGCCGATACGATAAAAAATGCAGATTTAATCGTATTTGGACCGGGAAGCTTGTATACTAGTACTTTGCCAACACTTTTAGTGCAGGATATCCGCGAAGCAATCCTTGAAAGTGCTGCAAAAAAGGTTTATGTCGGAAATTTAACTACACAACGTGGCGAAACGTATCGCTATACTGCTTCTGAGCATGTTCAGGCGCTCTATGATCATGCGGGAGAACCATTTCTCGATGCAGTTCTAGTGAATAATGCAGAAGCGTTCAGACGTGTGCATAACCTCAGTGAAAATGAAGAGCCTTGGCTTGTGGAGAATGATTTGGAGATGCTACAAGCACTAGTGCCTGAGGTATTTGTACAAGAGATCGCGACCATTAACGATGGGACGATTATGCATAAAACGATGGAAGTGTCAGATATGTTGATGCGTTATATAGAGAGAACGTAGAAGGCGGATAGATATGAAAATCGCCGAAGAGGGGGAATATCATGTCTTTTGCATCTAAAACGAAAAAAGAACTGACGCAGATTGAGACGGATGATTGCTGTACGAAAGCAGAAATTGCGGCATTCATACGGATGAATGGTGTTATGTCTTTTTCAAATAAACAACTTAGTCTTGATGTTCAAACGGAAAATGCCTCTATTGCGCGTCGTCTGTATTCAAATGTGAAGGCGTTATATCCATATAAAGTGGAATTGCTTGTACGCAAAAAAATGCGTTTAAAGAAAAATAATGTCTATATTTGCCGGATTCGTGATGGAGCCAAGCACTTGTTGGAAGAACTATCCATCATGACGCATGACTTCCAAATGATTAATACGATCGATCCACAGCTCATTGAAAAAGACTGCTGTGCACGCGCATACTTACGGGGAGCTTTCCTGGCAGGAGGTTCCGTTAATAACCCGGAGACGTCTTCTTATCACTTGGAAGTCTTCTCGAGCTATCAAGAACATAGTCAATCACTTGTTGAGTTGATGAACCATTTTCATTTGAACGCAAAATCTATTGAACGTAAAAAAGGATTTATCGCGTATCTGAAAGAAGCAGAAAAAATATCCGATTTCTTAGGCATCATCGGTGCACATGTATCCCTTATGAAGTTTGAGGATGTGCGGATCATGCGGGATATGCGCAACAGTGTGAATCGGTTAGTGAATTGTGAAACCGCGAATCTGAATAAAACGATCGGTGCGGCACAAAGGCAAGTAGAAAATATTAAGTTGATTGAGCGCACGATTGGGTTAGATCAATTACCGGAACGTCTGCAAGAGATTGCTCAATTACGTGTTACTCATCAAGATGTGACGCTAAAAGAGCTAGGCGAGCTGGTAACGGGTACTCCGGTTAGTAAATCGGGTGTCAATCATCGTTTGCGTAAGATTGAAGAAATCGCAGATCGATTACGGTAAATTATTAGTAGATCCTTCTTAAGAAGAGGAAGAAAAGGAGCACACAATATGGTAGAAAAAACAGTGAAAGTAGGAATTAAACCTGGTTTGCAAGCGAGGCAGGCGGCATTATTTGTACAGGAGGCCAATAAGTATACGGCTGATATTTATTTGAAGAAGGATAATCGTCAGGTGAATGCGAAGAGTATCATGGGGATTATGAGTTTGGCGATTGCGAAGGGGACGGAGATCACGTTGATTACAGACGGGATTGATGAAGATTTGGCTCTTCAGAATTTGGCTGAGATTGTGGAAGATGAGCAGTAAGTTGAATAGGGGTGGCGATGACCTTGTGGGGTTTCGTCATCTTTTTTTGTTTTTGGCTTAGTGAGGGGGAGACGTGGAGAAGCCGTTGATCTGTGTTTTAGGCGGACGCTTTCCTGCGGGCATGGCTTGAGCCTCCTCGTCACTGCGTTCCTGCGGGGTCTCAAGGCTCATGCTTTTCCCGCGGGAGTCGCCGCCTAAAACACAGATCACCTAGTTTACGTTTCTTTCTGGAGTTAGAAAGCCGGTACATTTGTTTGGTAAAGATTAATCCTAAACCCAAATCCATATAAGAATACAAAATAAAAAGGTTGTCACGGAAGGCCGTTTGGCATTCCGGACAACCTATGGTTATTATTTCTTTTCGATTTCGTTGCGTTCTAGAACGTGGTCGATTAGGCCGTATTCTTTAGCGCGTTCGGCAGTCATGAAGTTATCGCGGTCTGTATCTTTTGCGATGACGTCGATTGGCTGACCTGTGCGATCTGAAAGGATTTGGTTTAGTTTTTCACGTAGGTGCAAGATGCGTTTTGCAGCAATTTCGATCTCAGTTGCCTGACCTTGTGCGCCACCTAGTGGTTGGTGAATCATTACTTCTGCGTTTGGCAAAGCGTAACGTTTACCTTCTGTACCAGCTGTCAGCAAAAATGCACCCATAGATGCTGCCATCCCTACACAGATTGTGCGGATGTCTGGTTTGATATATTGCATTGTATCGTAGATTGCCATACCTGCTGTGATACTTCCACCTGGGCTGTTAATGTAAATGGAGATATCTTTTTCTGGATCTTCAGCTTCCAAGAATAGCAGTTGTGCAACGATGGAGTTTGCCACGTTGTCGTCAATGCCGCTCCCGAGCATGATAATACGATCTTTCAATAGACGAGAGTAGATGTCGTACGCTCGCTCACCACGGTTTGTTTGTTCAATAACTGTAGGAATTAGATTCAATTAGACTTCCTCCTTTAATCACTTCATAATATTCGTTCCGTTGAAATCATTTCGTATTTCAACTATAACTGTATTTTACCTATTAAGGTCAACAAAGGTCAAATCATTTGCCTTAAAAATACACATTGCTTTTCATTATATTCTACGATATAATGGAAGATGTCTCTTACAGAAGAAAAGCTTTTTTCTGTAGTCGAGTAAATTATAGTTAAAGCTTGATACTACACGTTTAGTCCTCGTGGTGCAATGGATAGCACGCAAGCCTCCGAAGCTTGAAATGTGGGTTCGACTCCCGCCGAGGGCATCATAGTGAAGCGTTTGAACAGTTCGCATTTTGCGATCATGTTCAAACGCTTTTTTATGTTCGGATTTCTATTGCTCACGACTTTCTATTCTACATTTTCCCCGCATAGACCTTCTTTTAAACTTCATTGTTTAATATCTCTTGGCAGTCTTTAGTCTCGTATGGGTATTCCACAGTCAGAAAATGTTCTTTCTCTTGCGTAAAATGAGGGGAGACAAACAGGCTTTCTTTGTCTAACTGACAATCATTTTAAGAAACCGAAAGCCACCACCATAACCCCGTCAGCGTAATGAGAAGTGTAGGCACGGTCAATACAACACCTACTTTAAAATAATACCCCCATGAAATGCGCACACCTTTTAACGATAGCACATGCAACCAAAGCAACGTCGCAAGCGAGCCGATCGGTGTCATCTTCGGACCTAAATCAGACCCGATCACATTCGCATAAATCAAAGCTTCCCGAACATTAGGCGGAACCGAGGCATCCTGGATCGCTAACGCATCAATCATCACAGTCGGCATGTTATTCATGATCGACGACAGGATGGCTGCGATAAAGCCCATGCTAATCGTTGCAACATACAAGCCATGACTTGATGTCCACTCGATCAAGCCTGTCAATATAGACGTCAATCCTGCATTGCGCAATCCATAGACGACTACGTACATCCCGATGGAAAAGAACACAATAGCCCATGGTGCTCCTTTGATGACCGTTTTAGTCTGCACCGCTTCGCTCGTCCTCGCGATCAGCAAGAATACGATCGCAATGGAACCCGCGATGAAGGAGACGGGTAAACCTAGTGATTCGCTTATGAAGTAACCGAACAGTAATACGCCGAGTACTACCCAGGAAATGCGGAACATTTTATGATCCCGTATCGCGCTGGCGGGTGTTCGCAACAACTTTTCATCAAAACGTTTCGGTATAGATTTACGAAAATACATATACAATACGAGAATACTTGCGCCGAGACTGAAGAAGTTCGGGACAATCATCCGGCTTGCGTATTCAGCGAAACCGATACCGAAGAAATCGGCAGAGACGATGTTCACGAGATTACTAACGACAAGTGGCAGGGAAGTAGTATCCGCAATGAATCCCGACGCCATGACAAAGGGTAAGATCATCTTTTCTTTGAAATCAAGTGCACGCACCATTGCGAGGACAATGGGAGTGAGTATTAATGCGGCCCCATCATTAGCAAAGAAAGCCGACACACCGGCGCCAAGTAGGATGACTAGTAAAAACATTCGCACGCCGCTTCCTTTTGCAAAGCGCGCCATATGTAATGCAGACCACTCGAAAAATCCAATTTCATCGAGGATCAATGAAATGATGATCAGCGCGACGAATGTCAATGTAGCATTCCATACGATAGATGTTACGTCGATGACATCAGTAAAACTGACAACGCCCGCAAGTAGAGCGAGAACTGCCCCAGCGATGGCAGACCAGCCGATCGATAGGTTGCGTGGCTGCCAAATAACAAAGACTAGTGTGAGTAGAAATATAAGAGAAGCTAGTATTATTTGCATGGGTTCTCCTCCTTGCTACATTCAATAGTAGGAACCGGTAATAGTTTCAATAATTCCAGTAATAACAAATAGTGGGGATGGGAGCTATTAAGTGACCAATATACCCAGCGTCCGCGTCGTTCATTCAGTACGATTTCATCACTTTTTAGTCTGTACATATGCTGACTAATTGCAGGTTGTGATACATCTAGTAGAGTATTTAAATCACAAATGCATAAAGGCTTTTGCTCCAATGCTTTCAACAATTGTAATCGTGATTGATCCCCAATTGTTTTTAAGTAACGTTCCATTTGCTTAGGGTTCATAAAATTCTCCTTTATTTTTAGTATCTATATCATATAAGTTCAGACTTATATATTCAATACATGTAGACAAACAAAAAAGAAGCCACAGGGGAGTGTGGCTTCCTTTTTGTCTCAAGTTGGTTGATCGAGCGGATTATCGTTCTTTGCTTAACTCATCATGGATGAGATTCATATTGTAGTTCAAGTATTTTATATACGTATCGATCGCGTCACCAGGGTTACCAATTTCATCAGAGTAGATGGGTTTTTCAGCAATTGGAACACCGGTCTCTGCGGAAACAGTTTCCATTGGGCGAGTATCTACATTAGATTCTACGAATAAAACAGGAACTTTGTGTTCTTGGATATAGTGAATGAGTTCTTTGATTTGTTTTGGGGAACCATTCTCTTCGGTATCGATTTCCCAGATAAACGCTTCTTTCAAACCATAGTGGTCATTCAAGTATTGGAATGCACGTTCACTTGTGACGAGCACACGGTTTTCTTCAGGTATCGTTGATATGCGTTCTGCGAATTCATCGTCTAATTCTTGTAGACGTTGTACGTACTCGTCACCTTGTTGTTGAATCTTTTCACTCTCTGTCGGGTGTCTTTCGATCAATGCATCGCGCATAGCTTCTGCCATCTTCACACCAACAGCTGGATCGATAAACGCGTGTGGGTTGATTTCCTCATCACTGCCGTCTTCTCCGCCGATATACTTTGGTTCTACTTCTTCAGTCAAGCTATATATGTTTTCATCTTTCTGACCAACCGAATCCATCATTTTGAAGAACCAGCCTTTTTCTCCGCCTTCAAGGTTTAAACCGTTGTAGAATAATACATCTGCATCGGTTGCGGCTTTAATATCATTTGGCAAAGGCTCATATTCATGAGGGTCCGTTCCAGTTGGTACTAAGTTATATACATCCACATAGTCCCCACCGATTTCGCGTGCCATATCCGCAATGATGGTAAATGATGTAACGACTTTCAGCTTGTCGCCTGTTTCCGCCGTTTTATCATCATCCGTACTTTCTGTCTTCTTACCTTCATCATTACCACATGCTGCTAACATCAATACAGCGAGCAATGATAGTGTAAGCCATTTTGCTATGTTCTTCATGTAATACATTCTACTCCTTTACGAATACTAAATTTTTATTTTTGCCGAGGCGGTTAAACGTTTAATTGGTTGCGCCTGTAATCGATTTACGTTTGAACTTTTTACGGAACATCCCCACAATAACACCTTGCTTAGGTGAGAATAAAAATGCCAAGACGAAAATGGCTGTTGCTGCCAAGGCGATCACGGGTCCCGAAGGCATATTGTACAAGAAACTGAAATACAGTCCAGTGATGGAAGACACAGCACCGAAAAATGCTGCCAGTGCGACCATGACCGATAGTCGATTCGTTAACAGATACGCTGTCGAAGCGGGTGTAATCAATAAAGATACAACAAGAATCACACCGACAGTCTGTAGTGAAGCGACTGTCACCAATGTCAGTAAGAACATAATCGTGTAGTGAATCAAACGTGTTTTCAAACCGTATGCCGCAGCCATCGTCTCATCGAAACTGGAAACGAGTAGTTCTTTAAAGAACAAAACGACTACTAAAATCACAATGGCACCGATGATCAATGTCAGCCACATGTCGGAACTGCGAACAGACAACACGTTACCGAATAAAATCTGCGTCAAATCTGTCGCACTTTTCGCTTGTGTGATTAAAATAATACCGAGAGCGAAAAACGCTGAGAAGACAATGCCGATAGAGGAGTCATTTTTGATTCGACTATTTTGAGATATGGCACCGATACTGAATGCTGTAAGAACACCCGTAAACACTGCGCCATAGAAATAACTAATTCCAAGCATATAAGAAATGGCAACACCTGGTAGAACCGCGTGGGAAATCGCATCGCCCATCAAAGCCATACCCCGAAGGACAATGAAACTTCCAATCACTCCACAAATGATGCCGACCATGATCGACGTAATCAATGCTTTCTGTAAGAAGTTGTACGTCATTAAGTCTTGAATGAATTCCATTACATAGAAACCTCCAAGCCGTCGATCATAAATTCACGGTTATATGCTTTTGCCATATTGCTTGACTGGAATACTTTATTCGTGGGACCTGCATCAATTAACTCTTTATTAATAAGGATTAGCCCGTCAAAATATTTTTTCACTTTTGATAAGTCATGGTGAACAACGAAAATCACTTTGCCAGTAGCTTGCATTTCACGCAATATCCCAATAATGATTTCTTCACTAGATACGTCAATTCCTACAAATGGCTCATCAAGGAAGAAGTAATCCGCCTTTTGCGCTAATGCACGTGCGAGGAATACTCGCTGCTGCTGGCCGCCTGATAACTCACCGATTTGGCGATTTGCAAAGCTTTCCATTCCTACTTGCTTTAAACACTCCATTGCCCATTCTTTATCTGCTTTACGCGGACGTCTTAGCAAGCCAATTTTCGGATAGGTTCCAAGCAAAACCGTATCTTTTACGATGATAGGGAAGTTCCAGTCGATATTGGAACGTTGCGGAACATAAGCAATTTGCTTACGCATGGAATCCACCGTCTTGCTACCGATTTTTACATCTCCATGATCTTTATGGATTAAGCCAAGCATCGCTTTCATTAATGTAGATTTACCCGCACCATTGGGCCCGAGAACACCAATCAAACTACCAGCCCCAAATGAAAAAGAAACATCTTTTACCACTTCATGGCCGTCATACGAAACCGTTATATTATTGACTGATATCGGATCTATCATCTAGTTTCCTCCTCTTTTCTTTCCCTAGTGCAACTTTCAGATAAAAGGAATACAACTTTTATTTTAGTCAAGAAGCAGTATAGTTTTTTATAAGTAATAATATAAAACAATAGTTTCCCTTATGCAACTCTAATGCATGATTGGTACTATATTGTTTCCTTCGTGCAACTTTTATCAGTATAGCGTACTCAAAATTATCTGTAAAGTAGTTCTTGAAAAAATCCTGTAAATTTTATCTACGAGCACCTGTAATTGAATAAATGCATCATATTGTATGTAGTTTATGCTTATACATAGGAAGTAAATGGGGGATAGACCCAACCATTCACTTTTAAAATATTGCTTCAGGAAGTTTGGCGAGTGAAAGAAGTAGGGTAAGTACATACTAATGAAATGATGAGAGGAGTAGTGATGTATGAAGAAATTAGCTGGCCCGCTTATAGCCATTATAGTGTTAGTAATCATCGCAGCGATTATGATCGTTCCTTCCTACAACAAGTTAGTGAACTTGGATGAAGACGTCAACCAGTCGTATGCACAGATTGAAACGCAATTACAACGTAGAGTAGATTTAATCCCGAACTTAGTCAATACCGTGAAAGGATATGCCTCACATGAAAAAGAGGTGCTTGAAAACATTGCGAACGCACGAAGTAAAATGGCCGGTGCACAAGGTCCTGAAGAACAAGCAGCAGCAGATTCAGAACTATCGAGCGCATTGAGTCGTTTATTAGTAGTGGTAGAAAATTATCCGGATTTAAAAGCAAACCAAAACTTCCAACAACTAATGGATGAATTAGCTGGGACAGAAAATCGTATCGCAGTTGCACGTAAAGATTATAACGACGTCGTATCTATCTTCAATAGAACCGTTAAACGATTCCCTGGTAAAATCGTAGCTTCGATCTTTGGATTCGATGAAAAAGAATACTTCAAAGCGGTCGAAGGGGCGCAACAACCGCCATCAGTCGATTTTGGGGATGACGTGAAGTGATGCACCGCGTCTGCATGTTCTTCGTAGCGCTACTAGTAGCCCTAACTGGTACGACGACCGTTCATGCGATTACAGATGTGGTAGTGGATGATGCAGATATTTTAACACCCGCTCAAGAAGCGGAAATAGAAGAGTATGGCATGCGCTTGCAAGCGGCCACGAAAGCAGAACTTGCTGTTCGTACAGTGTATTCCCTCGAAGGCGAGCCCGTTGAGGAGTATGCACTGCGCTTGCTTCGTGAATTGCAATTAGGCGATAAAGAAATGAATAATGGTGCATTGCTTGTCGTGTCCACAGAAAAAAATGAAGCGGCAGGTATTGAGCGTAAGTTCTATTTAACAACTGGCTACGGTTTGGAAGGAGCACTTCCTGACGGCAAAGTAGGACGTTATATTGATGAACTCGCGATGCCATATTTAAGGCAACAACAACCAGACCTCGCGATTATGGAAGCGTACAAAGCATTCTATAATGAAATAGCCGCGGAATACGGACTCGAAGGCGATGAGTTGCCAGTCGTATACCCCGAACAAGGTGAAGAAGACGTCGGCATTCCATCGTTTGTTATTGTGATCATCGTTCTCTACATTATCTTCCGCGTCTTTTTCGGCGGCGGAGGAAGAGGCGGTGGAGGCGGTCCACGTGGTCGATCTAGCGTCGGACCGATATTCTTCCCTGGTTCCGGCGGTGGCGGCTTCGGAGGTGGAAGTAGCGGCGGCGGAGGCTTTGGTGGCTTCGGAGGCGGTGGTTCCGGTGGTGGTGGCGGAGCAGGACGAAGTTGGTAATAGCTTGTTTCGCAGAAAGTGACGATGACTCGATTGGTGAGTTATCGTCACTTTTTTTGTGGTGTAATGGAGTTACGCATCGGCTTTTTGCCCGCGACACGATTTAGTCTTTGGCATTAGCAGCTTCCGCTCAATGAATCCCGCAATCCGCTCTATATGCCGCGGCAAGCGCACTATGCGTAGCGTTATTCGCTCAATCGCGATCCGCAACCGCTCATAGTTCCACGTTGTCCGCTCTATGTAGCTTCGCATCCGCTCTATGCCCGCGGCGCTACACCTGGTATCCCGGTATTCTATCGCCGCGCCATCTAGTTTTTGGCATTAGCGGCTTCCGCTCAATGAATCCCGCAATCCGCTCTATATGTCGCGGTAAGCGCTCTATGTGTAGCGTTATCCGCTCAATCGCGATCCGCAACGGCTCATAGTTCCACGCAATCCGCTCTATATAGCCTCGCATCCGCTCTATGTCCGCGGTGCTACACCTAATATCCTGGCATTCTATCGCCGCGCCATCCAATCTCTGGCATTAGCGACTTCCGCTCAATGAATCCCGCAATCCGCTCTATATGCCGCGGCAAGCGCTCTATGCGTAGCGTTATCCGCTCAATCGCGATCCGCAACCGCTCATAGTTCCACGTTGCCCGCTCTATGTAGCCTCGCATCCGCTCTATGTCCGCGGCGCTACACCTAATATCCCGGTATTCTATCGCCGCGCCATCTAGTCTTTGGCATTAGCGGTTTCCGCTCAATGAATCCCGCAATCCGCTCTATATGCCGCGGTAAGCGCTCTATGCGTAGCGTTATCCGCTCAATCGCGATCCACAACGGCTCATAGTTCCAAGTTACCCGCTCTATGTAGCCTCGCATCCGCTCTATGTCCGCGGCGCTACACCTAATATCCCGGTATTCTATCGCCGCGCCATCTAGTCTTTGGCATTAGCGGCTCCCGC
>NZ_PDYS01000016.1:0-62431 GCF_002743155.1 Sporosarcina sp. P1 | reverse complement strand
ATGTATTAGGCATGCCGCCAGCGTTCGTCCTGAGCCAGGATCAAACTCTCCATAAGAGAAATTCGATTAGCTCGAGTTTCATTTGCTGGCATCAATTAAGATACTCATTTTGTTTGTGTCATCGTTAGATGCACCAACTGTATTTCGTTAACGTTTTGCTGTTCAGTTTTCAAGGTTCATTCGGTTGGTCTCTCGTAAGAGACAACTTTCTTATAATAACATCTTGCTGTTTCGTTGTCAACACTTTTAGTGAAAAACTTTTTCGTTATGTTTTTCGCTAAGTCGCTAACTTCAAAAGCAACTTCATAAATATACCACCCACTTTAAATAAATGCAACTGTTTTCTTCAATTCTTTTTGATTTACTTTTACTTTCTATTAAAACACTTCATTTCGGTAATAAAAAAACAGCTCCAATATCGCTATTGGAGCTGTCATATCAATCTTTAGGACGCATTTGAGGGAATAACAGCACATCGCGGATTGATTGTGAGTTCGTCAACAACATGACGAGACGATCGATCCCAATGCCCAGTCCGCCTGTTGGTGGCAGTCCGTATTCCAATGCTGTAATGAAATCTTCATCCATTTCATGCGCTTCATCGTTTCCTTGTTCCTTCTCTACCAGCTGAGATTCAAAGCGTTCGCGCTGATCGATCGGATCATTTAACTCTGTGAAGGCATTCGCGTGTTCACGGCGTACGATAAATAGCTCGAAACGATCTGTGTATCGTGGATCTTCTGGATTCTTCTTTGCAAGCGGTGATACTTCTACTGGATGTCCATAGATGAATGTCGGCTGCACAAGTTCTTCTTCTACTTTCTGTTCGAAGAATTCATTCAGTACATGACCTACTTCCATAGAAGGAGTTACTTGCACGTTATGCTCTTTTGCTAGTTCATGCGCTTGTTCTTTCGTAAGTTGTTGCCAGAAGTCTACTCCTGTAAATTCTTTAACCGCGTCTGCCATGTGAAGTCGCTTCCAGCGCGGTGCTAATTCGATTTGATCGTCGCCATATTGGATAGTAGTCGTGCCGAGTACTTCTTGCGCGATATGCGCTACAAGGTTTTCTGTTAGTTCCATAATGTCGTTGTAATCCGCATACGCTTCATATAACTCGATCATTGTGAATTCAGGGTTATGACGAGTGGACATTCCTTCATTACGGAATACACGTCCAATTTCATATACTTTCTCAAGGCCTCCAACGATCAGGCGCTTTAAATGCAGTTCGATAGCGATTCGCATATACAACGTCATATCAAGTGTATTGTGATGTGTAACGAATGGGCGGGCCGCCGCTCCTCCTGCTATTGCATGAAGCATAGGTGTTTCTACTTCAAGGAAGCCTTGTCCATCTAAGTAATGACGCATCGATTGAATGATTCGGCTACGCATAATGAATGTTTCTTTGCTACCTTCTGTTGATATTAAATCCAAGTAGCGCTGACGATAACGTTGTTCTACATCTTGTAAACCATGGAACTTCTCAGGCAACGGACGCAAAGCTTTCGTCAAGAACGTAAACTTTGTTGCTTTAATAGAAAGTTCTCCTACTTTTGTTTTGAAGATAATACCTTGAACACCTACAATGTCTCCAAGGTCCGCAAATGTAAATAGCTTATAAGCTTCTTCACCGATAGCATCTTGACGTACGTAGATCTGGATTTGACCTCCAAGATCTTGAATGTGAGCAAATCCTGCTTTGCCTTTTCCACGCTTTGTCATGATACGACCAGCAATAGTTACTTCATGCTCGTTTTCTTCCAACTCTTCTTTTGATTGCTCTTCATATGTAGAGCGAATCTCGTTTGTTAGGTGCGTGCGTTCAAAACGCTGACCAAACGGATCCAAACCATCTTCCCGTATATCTTTCATCTTCTGGCGTCTCACCAAAAGCTGATCATTCATTTCATCCATATTGGACATTCCCTTTCACTCCTTCATACTTTGACCGTCCCTCTCCTTAGGATCGGTCGTCTGCAACTATTGTACACAAATTCCAGGCCTAACAAAAGGACAAACAGTTATCTCGTTCCATTGTATAGAAAAAACTGCCCTATTATAGAGCAGTTTGGCTATTTATGTTCAATCTTATTGTAAAAACTCTTCGACTTGTCCAACCTTTTTCCAAAGATTCACTCCGTCTTCCTTTATCGCCAGCTCTTCACGATAACGTGTTCCTGTTATAGGATTCTTTACATCCCCATTAATCTCAACTAGTGGAACAAGCACGAATGCACGCTCTTGCATTCGTATATGCGGAATGATCAAATTCTCCAATTGGATATGTTCCTCGTTATAAAGCAAGATATCCAAGTCTACCGTCCGTGGGCCCCAACGTATTTTCCGCATTCTACCAAGCTTATTTTCAATAGACTGGCAAACGCTCAATAATTCCGTCGCTTCTAATGTAGTGCCGAGCTTTATGACGATATTCAAAAACTTCGCTTGTTCCGTTAATCCGACAGGTTCGGTTTCGTAGATGGAAGAAACTAGTAACACTTGAATAGAAGAATGTTCATTTAACATTTGTACAGCTTGTTGTAAATGTTCCAGGCGATTGCCTATATTCGATCCCAGTGACAAGTAGGCGTTATTCAAGAGAAACGCCCCCTCGTGATTTCCACGGACACTGATGAGTAATGTCCACGAATCGGCGGGTCCGGCTTAATAAGCACGACCCGAACACCGTTCACCTTTTCCGCAAAGTCTGTCATGATCGTTCCCGCCACTGTTTCAGCTACCGTCTCGATCAAATGAACCGCTTCACCTTCTACGATGTTCTTACACATCTCATACACTTCTGCATAATTCATTGTTTTCGATAAATCATCCGTCTGTCCGGCTTCCGCAAGATCCGTTGCCAATGAAACCGTCAGCCGAAAACGCTGTCCGAGTTTATTCTCTTCAGGCAATGCGCCGTGGTAACCGTAAAACTCCATATCATTCAAATGAATATAATCCATGAAATCCCTCCATTTTATCGCTTACCCAGTGTATGCCGCTTTCTTAGTCAATACATCCATCATCTTGACCATTCGCGAGATTTCCTTTACATCATGAACACGCATAATATGTCCGCCATGCTCAATACCATAGCAAACCGTCGCACCCGTCCCCTCTATACGCTCTTCCACAGGCAAATCGAGTACTTTACCGATCATGCCTTTACGTGACGTACCGAGTAAAACCGGATATCCAAGATCCGCAATCGAAGACAACCCTTGCATCGCTAATATATTTTGCTCGAGATCTTTCGCGAAGCCTATGCCTGGATCGAGCCAGATCATCTCTTCACTTACTCCCGCCCGCTTTGCAATATCGATACTCTCCTGCAAATCTTCTATTACAGCCTCCATGAATGGTAGCTGATAATCACGATTTTCACGATTGTGCATCAAAATGATAGGTATGCCATAACGCGCTGCCACTTCCGCGATAGCCGGTTCCCGCTTCGCGCCCCACACATCATTAATTATACTTGCGCCCGCTATAACCGCTGCTTCCGCAACCGCTGCTTTTGACGTGTCAATGGATATTACACAGCCGAGTTCCTTCGTGAGCAACTCAATGATGGGTACAACACGAGCTATTTCCTCTTCAACTGAAATAGGCGTATATCCTGGACGAGTGGACTCTCCGCCGATATCAATGATTTTTGCACCATCCGCAAGCATGTTCCGCGCATGTTCAAGTGCCGGGTTTTTCTGACCATATTTCCCGCCATCCGAAAATGAATCTGGCGTGACATTCAGTATCCCCATAATCACGGTTTCTTCCGTAAAATTAATCGTCGTTTTTCCCAATGTATACGATGCGCGCGCTTTTGATAACTTCATTACTAGTCACTCACTTTCATTCGGTTGATGGCTTGTTGATAACCGGCATGCAATCGTTGATAGACCGGTCCTCCATTGCCAGAAAACATCACTTCTCCTACTTGGCGAATCGGAACTAGTTCCTGAATCGCATTGGTAATGAATACTTCCTCCGACATTTCAAGATCTTCACGCATATACAATCCTTCGTTAACAGGCAATCCCAGTTCTCCAGCTATTTCAATAACAAATGCTCGAGTCGTGCCAGGTAAAATCCCCGTGTTCAATGAAGGTGTATACAACTCACCTTGTTTCACCCAGAATACATTCGATGTAATGCCCTCTGCCACATAGCCGTCCGAAGTAATAAATAGACCTTCTGTTTCTTTCAATGAAGGTAACTCCAGACGCCCTTTTACATTATTTGCATACTGGTGTGATTTATGCCGAACAACGCTTTCCGGTTCATTACGCGGTGTCACAAGCCAGACGCCATCCTTTTCCGTATGTACAGGTGGCAGATGAAGCGCTTTTTGGAAGATCAGTACATTCGGTTGTTCATACTGCGTAGGTGCTAGCCCGATATCATGCACACCTGCTGATACGTTCAATCGGTAATAGCCATCTTCATTGCCATTCTCTTTGTATAAGGTATGAATAGCCGATAGAATTTCTTCATCACTATACGACATTTCAATACGGTAATCGCTCAATGCCGACCGCAAGCGAATCATATGCGATTCGTAGAGGAATACCTTTCCACCGTATGTACGAAATGTTTCAAAAAAACCCAGTCCATAAAGAAATCCATGATCAAACGGTGATATCTGCAGTTCTTCCGCAACTACTTGCTTGCCGTTCATCCAGCAAATCAATGCAATTGCTCACTTTCTTCACGAATCACCAACTCGGCCATTTCTTTCGCCTGCCAAAGTGCTTTCGCTTTATTGAGAGACTCTTGATATTCAGCAGCAGGATCCGAATCAGGTACTAAACCAGCACCCGCTTGGATATGCACGATACCATCTTGAATGAATGCTGTACGAATGGTGATATTCAGCTCCAGATCTCCGTTGAAACCAATCCAACCCATTGATCCTGTATAGAGTCCTCTGCGCGTCGGCTCCAGTTCTTCAATGATTTCCATTGTCCTCAATTTAGGATCTCCCGTAATGGAGCCTCCAGGGAATACTCCGTGTACAATAGATGCCAGATCTTCAGAAGACGCAGTACCGCGAACATTAGACACCAAATGCATAACGTGCGAATACTTTTCGACGACCATGAATTCATCCACTTCCACTGTGCCTTCCTGACAGATCCCTTCAAAGTCGGCACATTCGAGATCGACAAGCATCTTGTGCTCACCTATCTCCTTTGCGTTCGATATCAATTCTTCCTGTAAAGCAAAGTCTTCCGCTTCCGTCATCCCACGCTTTCGTGTACCACCGATTGGTCGCGTGCTCAACTCAGTCCCACGCTTTTTCAACAATAATTCAGGCGAACCGGAAACTACTTCAAAGTTCGGTGCCGCCATATAGGCCATATAAGGTGAAGGATTGAACGAGCGCAATGCTTCATACATCAATAAAGATGGTGCGATGAGCGGTTTTGACTGGCGTACGG
Organism: Sporosarcina sp. P1; assembly: GCF_002743155.1. Classification (NCBI taxonomy): domain Bacteria; kingdom Bacillati; phylum Bacillota; class Bacilli; order Caryophanales; family Caryophanaceae; genus Sporosarcina; species Sporosarcina sp. P1. Next base: position 56,984 of record NZ_PDYS01000016.1, on the reverse strand, counting down.
ACAAATTCACTTGCACGACATCTCCGTCCTCAATGAATTGCTGTACATCGCGCACCATTTGCTCGAACTGTTCTCCCGTTACAGATACTTGTAAATCTTCTTCTGTAACGTCCACATCCACCGCCTTACCAGTAGTAAATTGACGATTCAGCAGACCTGTTTGTGATGCTTCGGTCCATTCCTTTACCATACTATCCAGCGCATGCCGTTTTTCAGGCAATGCCATAAAGTAGACATTTTCCTTTTCTATATCGAACACAGCCCATTGATCAAAGAGATAAAAGAATACGTCAGGCGTCGTCAAATCGTTCTCCGCAATAATCGGTAGAGTCTCGTAAAGTCTGACATAATCGTAACTGACCATCCCAATCGCCCCCCCTTGATAGGCAGGCAAATCGTTCTGATGCTCCAATTCATATTTCGCCATAAAGTCATTCAACAAGACTAGCGGATCTTCTCCCGTCAGCAATTCTTCTTTACCATCACGCCATTCTAAACGTAGACCGGTTTCGGTTGCATTGAACGTCACAAGCGGATCAAGTCCCGCCACACACATCTTCCCGCCACGACCACTCTCCAACAAAACATGCCGATCCATTTCTGTTGCAAGTTGGCGATAGGCATAAAAGAATTCGTCTTTTGTCATTGAAGCTGTCTGATAGGCTACTGTATTCATGCTAGTTCCCCCTGCGTCTCTAGTATTTACTCTGCGTTACTTTCGTCTATCAACTGTTTGATCATCGTATCATCCAACGGCAGCATCACTTTATCTGTAATCACACCTTCTTTATTGATGATATACGAAGTCGGATAAACTTTTATCTGATACATTTTCATTACTTCGCTGTCCTTATCCAATAAAATTGGAAACGTTAATTTATATTCATCGACGAATTCTTTCGCACTCTCTACCTTATTCTTCTCAGTTTTCGTCATGTTGACTGCGAGTATCTCCATATCGTCGGACTCTTTATTGTCTATATAGTAGTTTTCCATATGCGGCATTTCTGATCGGCATGGCGGACACCACGACGCCCAGAAGTTCAACATGACCGTCTTGCCACGGTAATCGGACAATTTGACTGTGTCACCTGAAAGTGTAGTTAATTCGAAATCCGGAGCCACATCTCCTTTAGCAAGCCCAGGCTTATCAGCGTCCGTAGTAGTTTGCCAATCTTCAGGTAAACGATCAACCACATCTTTCGGCAAGCTTTCCATATTCAAATCCTCATAACCTGGGATGCCGCCCGTTTCTTCTTTAATTTCCTTGTTCAATAAGAAAATAATCGTGCCCATGACAATTACAATTATAATCGAAACTATTATGCTCCACTTTTTATTCACAGTGAGCCTCCTCTGTTCTATGTATAACTAGCTTGGTTCATCTCAATTATACAGAATTTTGCCCACTGATAACAGCTTAGAGATTATGCTATTTAGTTACAGGATAAAAAAAGAAACTGTCGCTAGAAGCAACTTACTACTTCTAGCGACAGTTTCATATGCAGAAAGGATAAAATTACTTCATTGGAATCACTGGTGCGCTAGCAAATGGCTCCCACGATACCTTATCTCTTACTCTTCATCAAACTGATAAAGAGGTGTGCTCAAGTAACGCTCTCCGTTAGATGGAATGATCGCGACTACCGTTTTGCCTTTGCCTAACTTCTTAGCCACTTGCAATGCAGCTGCAATCGCTGCGCCTGAAGATACTCCTCCAAGGATGCCTTCCTCACGAGCTGCACGACGCGCAAACGTATACGCGTCATCATTAGATACTTTGATAATCTCATCGTAGATTTTCGTGTCTAATACTTCCGGCACGAATCCTGCACCGATCCCTTGAATTTTATGTGGTCCCGGCTTACCGCCAGATAATACCGCTGAATCTTCTGGCTCTACCGCTACGATATTGATTCCAGGGAAACGCTCTTTCAGCACTTCACCTGCTCCTGTAATTGTACCACCCGTACCGATTCCCGAGATAAATGCATCTACTTGCTCCAACGCATTCGCGATTTCTGGTCCCGTTGTCAGACGATGAACTTCGGGGTTTGCTTCATTGTTAAACTGTTGCGGTAGGAACCAGCCGTTTTCTTCTGCCAATTGCTCAGCTTTTGAGATTGCGCCTTTCATTCCTTCAGCTCCCGGTGTTAATACCAAATCCGCTCCGTATGCGCGAAGTAAATTGCGTCGCTCTAGACTCATTGTGTCCGGCATGACGAGTACAGATTTATATCCTTTCGCCGCCGCAATCATAGCGAGCCCGATTCCTGTATTGCCACTAGTCGGTTCGATGATTGTGCTATCTTCTTTCAAATCACCGCTTTTTTCTGCCGCCTCGATCATGGCGAGTGCAATACGATCTTTGACGCTTGAGCCAGGATTGAAGAATTCAAGTTTCAAATACACATCTGCGTCATCTGCACCTGTTAAACGATTTAATTTTACTAACGGCGTGTTACCTACCAAATCAATAACTGAATTTCCCACTCTACTCATTTGTCATCCGCTCCTAATACCTAGTATTTTAATATGATTTATTAACTTGATATTACTACCATCTATTTTACTTGTCAATATAATCATTCAGAACATTATGGTTTATCAATCCTACACTAAACAAGCTAATCCGCAGGTTTCATGTAATACTGCATAAAAGGTGGTATCCATTTATACTAGGGATGCTTGTGCGGGTGCTGGTAGCGCTTTCTAAATTGATTGTACAAATTTGCGTAGATTAGTAAATTACCCGCCACCGCAAAACACTTTCGGCAACGGGTGAGTAGTTTAGAGTAAAATCAAATTAATTCACGAAGCTCTTGCTCAGAGAATTGATACTTCTCCAAACAGAAGTGGCATTGCGCTTCCGCACCCTGATCTTCATCGATCATCGCTTGAATTTCTACAGCTCCAAGCCCCTTAATCGCTTCGCTAAAACGTTCCTTTGAACAATCACACTCAAATCTTACGTCGATTCTAGAGAGGAATTCTACATTTTCCTGACCTAGTACTTCTGCTAAGATTCCTTCAGGTGTCAGTCCGTTGTCAATCATAGTAGAAATTGCCGTCATGTTCGCGATTCTTCCTTCCAGCAATTCAATCGTCTCTTCCGTAGCTCCTGGCATTACTTGCAGAATAAAGCCACCTGATGCTTTAACCGTGTTATCTGGATCAACGAGTACACCTAACGCCACAGCGGATGGTACTTGTTCAGATACTACCATGTACTGTGTGAAGTCTTCTGCAATTTCCCCGGAAATAATCGGTACTTGCCCCGTAAAATAATCTTTCATTCCTAAATCTTTTACAATCGATAGCATACCTTCCGTACCTACTGCTCCACGAACGTCTAATTTGCCTTGTTTATTCAGCGGTAAATGCGTTTGTGGATTCGTTGCATAACCACGAACTTCCCCTCTAGCATTAGCATCCACGACAATTGGACCAAGTGGACCATCGCCTTGAATTTTTACCGTAATGCTATCATCGCCTTTTAACATAGCCCCCATCATGACTGATGCTGAAATTGTACGCCCAAGAGCAGCAGTCGCTGTCGGCCACATTTGATGACGCTCTTGCACTTCTCCTACTGTTTCTGTTGAACGAACTGCATATGCGCGTATTTGCCCTTCAAAGGCTAATGCTTTTACTAAGTAATCTGTTGTCATTTTATTCTCTCCCTACATATTTCTTTCATAAATCAGATGTAATCCTTTTAGCGTTAAAAAATCATCCACAATATCAATCACTTTGGTTTCAGATGCAATTAAATCCGCCATTCCACCTGTTGCGATCACAGTAGGTTCTACTGCACAATCTTCTTTTATACGGTTGACGATTCCTTCTACTTGTCCAACGTAACCAAATATTATACCCGACTGCATGGCAGCTACGGTGTTCTTACCTACTACATGCTCCGGCCGTGCCAGTTGAACGCGCGGTAGTTTAGAGGCACGATCAAATAATGCTTCCATGGAGATTTTAATACCAGGCGCGATAGAACCACCCATGTATTCGCCATGCTCATTAACATAGCAATACGTAGTAGCTGTTCCAAAGTCTACGATAATGAGCGGACTACCGTATTCACGAATCGCTGCCACCGCATTGACAATGCGATCTGCACCGACTTCGCGGGGATTTTCATATTTGATATTTAATCCTGTTTTTACGCCAGGTCCAACGACCATTGGCTTTTGATTAAAATACTTTTTACACATTTGCTCTAACGGGAACATAACGGGCGGCACTACAGAAGAAATAATAATGCCTGTGATGTCAGTGAATGAAATCCCCACATGCTGGAACAATGCCTTTACTTGCATAGCATATTCGTCTTCTGTTTTATGTCGATAGGTTTCCATCCGCCAATGGTGCTTCAGTTGATCCCCTTCATATACACCTAACACAATATTCGTATTGCCTGTGTCTAATACTAATAACATAGTCGTTGTCCCCTCTTACTTTGACTTTTTCCCGTACATCATATCATAATTTCACATCCAGATACTGTGAATGTGTACTGAACGCGCTCCCCCTTCATAAGAAAACAGCCGACTGTATACAGTCGGCTGTTGGGTTCGCTTAGTCTCTACGTTCTTCATCAATGGATGGCAGTGTCTTATCTACTGCTCCACTTTCACTTGGCAAGTCACCGATTGACGGGTCTGATGGCGCACCCGTGCTATCAGGAGTTGTAGTTTCCACAGGGGATTCTTCTACAATTTTCTTGTCATCAACGCTACCATCGTTGTTGTCGTATGGGCGATCAGGCAAAGTACCGTGATCTTTCAAGTGATTGATTTGTTCCGCATCCAACGTTTCGACTTCCAATAAAGTGGTTGCGATTAGATTAAGCAACTCTCGGTTTTCAGTCAAAATTTGTCTTGTGCGTTCGTATTGTTCTTTTATGATCATTTGCATTTCAGAGTCAATCTCGTATGCGATTGCTTCAGAATAGTTTTGTTCAGAGTTGAAGTCACGTCCAAGGAATACTTGGCCGCCTTGTGTCTGCCCGAACTGCATCGGACCAATTTTATCACTCATTCCATATTCTGTAACCATCGATCGTGCAATACCTGTAGCGCGCTGGAAGTCATTATGTGCACCGGTTGACACTTCACCTAGTACAATTTCTTCTGATACACGTCCACCTAGAAGACCCGCGATTTTGTCGAGAAGTTCAGGTTTTGTCATGAAGTAGCGATCTTCTTTCGGAAGCATAACTGCGTATCCACCAGCTTGCCCACGAGGAACTATAGTTACTTTATGGACAATTTCTGCATCGTCGAGCATTAAACCTACGACTACGTGACCCGCTTCGTGGAACGCAACGATGTTTCGCTCTTTTTTCGAGATGACACGATTTGTTTTCGCAGGGCCTGCAATCACACGATCCGTCGCTTCATCAATATCGGACATATCGATTTTCTTTTTATCTCTTCTCGCTGCCACAAGAGCTGCTTCATTCAATAAGTTCTCAAGATCTGCACCAGAGAATCCTGGAGTACGTTGAGCAAGAGCTTTCATATCGACCGTATCATCAAGCGGCTTATTTCGTGCATGTACTTTCAACACAGCTTCTCTTCCTTTAACATCTGGACGACCAACCGTAATTTGACGGTCAAAACGTCCCGGACGAAGAAGTGCCGGATCCAAAATATCCGGACGGTTTGTTGCAGCAACGATAATAATTCCTTCGTTCCCTTCAAATCCATCCATTTCTACTAGCAACTGGTTCAATGTTTGCTCACGTTCATCGTGACCGCCACCTAAGCCGGCTCCACGCTGACGTCCAACTGCATCAATTTCATCAATAAAAATAATACATGGTGAGTTTTTCTTAGCATTCTCAAATAAATCACGTACTCGAGAAGCACCCACACCTACGAACATCTCAACGAAATCAGAACCTGAAATCGAGAAGAATGGTACACCTGATTCACCTGCTACTGCACGTGCAAGCAATGTTTTACCTGTACCTGGAGGTCCTACTAGTAAGATCCCTTTCGGAATTCGTGCACCTAACTCCACAAACTTACTGGCATCTTTCAAGAAGTCCACGACTTCTTCGAGCTCAGCCTTTTCCTCATCTGCACCTGCAACATCATTGAAACGTACTTTCTTCCGATCATCCGATTGCAGTTTCGCTTTACTTTTTCCGAAGTTCATCACCTTGCCGCCACCGCCGCCTTGTGATTGGTTCAGTAAGAAGAAGAAAAGGATAATAATAATTATGAATGGTACGAGTCCTGTAAAGAACGATACCCACGCGCTTGTTTCTTTTGGCGGCAGGATGTCAATCTCAGTACTTGTCGTTTTGACAATTTCACCAATACTGTCCATATCATTTTCCGGAATGTTTGTTACGAAAGTTTCACCTTTTTCGTAGCCAGCCATTTCCCCTTTTACTTCATACACAAGCTGTAATGGCTGAAAAGTTGCATTTTCAACTTTCCCCTGTTCCAGCGCTGTGACGAATTCATCATACCGAATTGGTTTCATCTTCGGATTTGGATTGTTAAGCGAACTGAAAATCCCCATTATTGCTAGGAAAATCAATCCATATAAAAGAAAGTATCGAAGTATTCGATTCATCCCAAGCCTCCTCATCTCATTCAACAAAAACTAAACAGAAAACTATTGTAAATTTTAGCATAGATTAACACTACTTAACAAAAGAAATGCCTTAAGGCAAATAGCCTTCAATTCGGTTCATTGCACTTCCGTCAGAAAGAGTAAATTTCCTTTTTCAATACCCCAATGTACGGTAAATTACGGTATTTCTCTGCATAATCCAAGCCGTACCCAACAACGAACGCATCTGGTACATCGAAACCTACGTAATCTGCTTTCAAATCTACTTTACGTCCTGTCGGCTTATCCAACAACGTAACGATTTTGATAGAGTTTGCTTTTCTGTATTTAAACAGCTCCACTAAGTAATTCAATGTCTTCCCACTGTCAATAATGTCTTCAATAATCAACACGTCGCGACCTTCTATGCTAGTGTTCAAATCTTTGATGATCTTCACTTCACCTGATGAAACTGTCGCATTTCCATAACTAGAAACATCCATGAAATCTAATTCGATATACGTATCAATACGTTTGATCAAGTCACTCATAAATGGTAGTGCACCTTTAAGTACACCAACTGCTAATGGGAATTTTTCACGGTACTCCTCAGTTAATGTTGCTCCAAGTTCTCGGACTTTCTCTTCTAGTTGCTCTTCTGAAATTAAAACATGCTCGATATCTTGCGCGATCATCGGCCCGTCCCCCTCTATTTTATCTTGTCTCGCCTTCTCGCGTAATCCATATGTATGAATCGCCTTCCAGTTGGCGGCGTGAAAACATCTCACTATACCGTACACCAGGTATTGCACACACAGTACCGCTTGCTGTCGTAACGACAGGTTGCTGCTGCCTTTGCATGATCCCTATCTTCTCATCAATCAATATCCGCTTCACACGTTTCGGCTCGGACATTCCTTTGATCAACATTCTATCTCCGGTCATCCGAAGACGTACAGTTAACGGCAGTTCCGTCTCAGGTAATTGGAAATACCTGATTTCATCTGAAGGTGAGAATTCTTCTATCATATGTGCGCTGGCATGATGCCAGTAAAACTGAATATTCCCCCACGTATGCCAAGTACCTTTTTCAAGTGCTTTTGGACGAAGGGACGCTGTATCTATATCCATTTTTGTAATTAGCAGTTTATCATATTCCCTGATAAACCGATAGCCATACGCCAAATCAATTGTGACATTTCCAGCTGAGTTCGTAATATGTTGTAACAGTTCATCCACTACTGCAAAATGCCACTCAGCGTTCTCTGTTGCTGGGTTAGTTAGACATTTTAATAGTAGTTGAATCACGCGCTTTTGTAAAGCGTGGGGAATAGCAAGAAACGCCTCCCGTTGAAAAGAGGGAAGCTGCTCCTGCGTATACGTAACAATCGAACGCCAATGTTGATCCGCAAGCTCATTCAGCAAGCTTTCATCCGCTTGCCGTTGTTCTGTTTGGCGGACTGTGTTGACTGCGACGGATGGGTTTTCGTCCATCAAGAATGGTAGCACGTGATGTCGCATACGATTACGTAAATAATTGTCTTGCTGATTACTTGGATCTTCCCGGAACATTATTTTATGATGTGACGCATACATGTACAATTCACTCTTTCTTAACGGAAGAAGTGGACGTATAACTTTACCCGAGTGGATTGTCCGCTGAATAGGCATACCATTTAATGATTGTCCCTTACTTAATTGAATCAGCACCGTCTCTAGTTGGTCATCTGCATGATGGGCTGTTGCGAGAACTGTGAACCTCTCACTTTCCATCGTTTGTTCGAAACGTGCATAACGCTGTTGCCGACATACTTGCTGCATATTACCGCCCTGGCTATCCAAGATAACTGGAATAGGTATTTGTTCAGAATAAAAGGGTAGCCCGAATTCCTTGCACAGTTGCTTCACAACAAACGCATCTTCAGCAGATTCAACTCCACGCAACATGTGATCTACATGGATGGCCGCTACTTCAATGACCAAAGATTGCTGATGCGTCGCTAGAAAGTGAAGCAGTGCCATGGAATCCACACCACCCGAACACGCGACTAATACACGAGAGCCGGGAGGAATCAACGTTTGTTTGTCAATAAATTTTAATACCTTTTGCTGCAAACTTTTCATGATCCATCTCCCTCCTCTCTCTATTCTAACATTGTTTAGCTAGAAATGATTCGAGGTTGCTTATTCGCTTTTGACCACTTTGGCACAATATGGCCGACTTTCATTACGAGAATCGTCCGATCATCCTCCACTGACTCAAATACCCGTTCCATCTCCATCATTACTTGATCTGCAATCGTCCGACAATCCATATCTTTAAAGCGTTCTATCGTTTGATTCATCACGTCTTCCTGGATATCAAGCGGTATATCTCCATTAAATATGCCGTCCGTCATCATAACGACGATATCACCGGACTTGAGCTTTTCATTTTTCGCTTCTATAGAAAATGACGGCAAGAAACCAAATGGTACTGTTTTGCTGTCTAACCGAATACAATCATCACTTCTTTTAATGTAGGTACTCATCGAACCTGCTTTCCACGACCATAGTCGCCCTTCTTGTAAATCAATTAACGCCAAGTCGAGCGTTGCATACATATCATCCAATCCGTTCAATGCCATCATATAATGCAAAGTGTGGATCGCTGTTTCCGGATCCATTTTTTGACCCAGACACTCCCGCATCAGCCGGATTACCTTTCTACTTTCGTGGTAAGCATTGATGTCTTGTCCCATCCCGTCCGACAACAGTACGGCTGACAAGCCATCATGAATCTTGAATAGCTCATACGCATCACCACCATTGAACGATCCCTTTCCAGCTGTCGTGACGATATCATAATCAAGTGAAAAACGAACAGCTGAACTAAAGGTCAGTTGTACATGTGGGAACGGGAACGGCTGATAAGTCGATTTTGAAATATGCATCGGTTCATCGTACATTTGCTCCAAGATAGGCAGTAATAAATATTCTCCGACCGTCGTTTCGGCTTCAAAATCCGCCTTTTTTTCCGGTACAGAAATCACAATTCTGCAGGCACCCCGTTCTTCTGATAATATATCTATTTGAAAAAACTCTATGGCTTGTGATTGTAAACGATTCGCAAGCTCTTCTTCAGCCAACTTATACGTTGTCAGATCTTCCTTTACCTCTCTCATAACTTTTTCAATATGCGTACTCATATCACGCAATTGTAGTGCTAGCATCTTTCGACCATGCTGCAACTGCCCCATCAATAATTTATTGGCCCCTCTCTCTTCTAATTCATTCATTAATCCTTTAAAACGTAGACATTTATATTTCATCTTCTGTTCAACACGTACACGTGCCGCTTTTTTCGTTGCAGAATAAGTTGTTTCCCATTCGTCAATCAACGGTTCTATACTGTCCTCTTCACTTTCCCAGCACTTTCGGTAACGAAAACAGGATTGACAAATAGATGGTACTTGACTTGTTGCCGCCACTTCCTCTTCGGGTGACAGACGATCATTCACAAGTGTTGACATGAAATGAGCAAACTGTTGGAACTCCTCTAACTGCCCGTCCAGTTTATCCGCCAGCCATTGCTGTCGCTTTTCCGATATTCCTTCTTGTTTCGGCAATAAAACTTGTCGTATTTGACTTAATTTACGTGAAGGAATCAATATAAACAGTAAAGCCGCGGCACCAACTGTGGAAAAGTGAACGGTATCTAGAGGCAGTGTCGCATCATATAGAAGGAAAAAGAGCGAAACAAAGACACTGCCGGTGATGACCCCTAGCTTTCCAAAGCGTTTTAGTGAACCTGCCAACAAACCAGTCATACCATATAACGCCATCATGCCCGTGAAGGACAACTCTGATACACCTATGATTAATGCAATAATCATTCCGACAGTTGTAGCGAACGGCACTCCCCCCACTACGGCGGCTACAAATATCGCTAAAAACAAGAACACCCCCGCAACCGATACCGTACCGATTTGGAATCCTCCCATCCCGGTAGCTGCCAGCGCTCCCACAATACACATCGCACTGATCTGCTCAGGATTCCACGGCCCATACAGCATTCTTTCTATAGAAGGAAAAGCCAGTAACATGAAAATGGTCATGAACAACGCAAGCAACGCTTCTAACCCTATAGACAACTGAATGGCTAAAGGCAACATCCCATCGCCGTATTTAACGAGCTGCCAAATTAATTGTGGAATAATCATTGCTCCGGCCACAGCGATTGGAATAGACCTTTTCACGACTGGAATCTTTATGATTGAATGAAACAGTAGTAATTGCGCCAAATGAATGACAGCTTGTCCTACCCCAAGAAACGCACTGCCTGCCATCCCTCCTATAAATACGTAGATCATGTGTTGACGGTAGCGCATACTTGCTAATGCCCAGATCGGCAAGAAGAATGGTACTGCCATATCGAATACTACTGCTTGCGATAGAAAGAATGATCCTACTAAGAATAGAAGGGCAGTTAGCAAGTATACTTTCCGATTCATAAACTCTTGCCAGTACGCCCTGAACATCTGTACAATTGGTCGTTCCATATTGTCAATCATCTTCATTTCCCATACCCCCTATGTTCTCTTACATAAAACTATACATGGGGTTGGCGAGAAATTTTGTCTGTTTGTGGCGGCATATTCACAAAACATTTCGACGTATTCCGTATGTATATTTTTTAGCAAAAGAGATGTTGACACTTCTTCAAATGCCTAGTATGATAAGAGACGTTGCATATGGAATTACCTAATTTCAATGCAAAAACATCTTGGCGGCGTAGCTCAGATGGCTAGAGCGTTCGGTTCATACCCGAAAGGTCGTGGGTTCGACCCCCTCCGCCGCTATAATAGAAGTACAAAAATCCTCTTGCTTACGCAGAGGATTTTTTGTCGGAGAAAATTATCTGTGGATTAACCTTGAATTTAGTACACTATCGATTTAATGCATGGTTAATTATTGTAAGCGTTAATAAGAAGTGCTAGTGGTTTGGCTGGATCATTTATTAGTCTATTTTGTACAAGGACACTTACTTGACTGACTATGAGAGTGTAAAGCCAATGAACCCCACTGTACTTACGAGAAATGCATGAGCGGTATCACCAAGTAGCTGTACTTCCTCTTAAAACTACAACGGAACGAACACTCAGTGGCACTGGCATAACAAAATGGACTCGAATTTTCCCCACAAAAAAACGCATGCTCCATATTGCGGAACATACGTATAGGATGTCATCTGATTTTAGTTCGCAGTTGAATTAGTCAGCAAGTTATCCTCTTCTGGCTCCACGACCGCCACGCTTGGACTCTGTCGCTCTCTTTAAGGTAGTTAGACGTTCTTCGCTGTCCTTCATGAATTTTGCCATCTTCTGTTCAAAATTCTCTGGTCGTTCAAAGCTCGGTTTGCTTCCTTGACGAGGTCTAGTTGGACGTTGTGGACGCTGTGGACGTTGTTCTGACTCAGGTTTAGCCTTACGGATGGAAAGACCGATTTTACCGTCAGATCCCACATTCATTACTTTGACTTCAACCATATCGCCGACTTTTAAATGATCATTAATATCTTTGACATAATTGTCAGCTACTTCACTAATATGGACTAATCCTGTGGATCCGCTTGGCAATTCAACAAATGCCCCAAAATTTGTGATCCCGGTTACTTTACCTTCTAACTTGCTGCCTACTTCAATTGACATAAAAAAAATGCTCCTCCTTAAGTTTTAAGCGGCTCGTAAGCCTATCAACCATATTGGCAGTGCCTGTATTTTACAGGCTCCTATATTATAGCCAACAAAAAAAGAGTGTCAACTTGACTACTCTTTTCTTATCTCTTTTTCTGACTCTTTTTTCTTATCAGGAATGGAAAAAATGATCTCATTGGACTCAGAAAGAAAGTATTCTTTCCGTGCGAGTTTCGCAATATACTCGTCATCATCCAATCGAATCAACTGCGTATTCAGTTGTTCTTGCTGTTCTTTCAAATCCTCTAATGTAGCTATTGCTTGGGCTTTTTCCTTATGTTTCGCAGCCAGAATTTCTTTCTGACCAGCGTTCATATTGAACAAACTTCCAGCAACCACACAGACGATGACAAAAAATACAGCCAACCTATTACGCAAACGTTTTTGTTGTGCTTTTTTAAAATTTTCTTTTTTTTGCATGGAGCGCACATAGTCTGTATCGATTGATGTCACATTCTTTGTTGAGGGCTTCTGTGTTTTTTTCATGGCGCACACACCTTTCTGGCGTAATTCTACTATTGCACTCTATTATATAGTACTCTGCATTTATTTTGAAGGAATTTCCCTACGTTCTTCACTAATCTTATAAACGGTGACGTGATTACTGACAGAATAGAAACAATTAAATAGAAAATACGTTGAATCGTTAGGTAGACAAGACGAATGATGAGCCAAATCGGCCTAAGCACCACAAGTAACAGTAGTCTACCTACAATTCTCACGGGATGATGGAAGATAGCTGCGTACAATAACAAGCCACTAATCTGGGCAACAGGGTCATACATTCTCCATGCCCCGTCGCGTACCAAAACTAATACCCAAAACGACATGATACCTAACATAATCCAGATAAGGCATTCAAACCAGAATGCCCATCTTCTAATGAATGAACGTTTATCGCACGCGGCGACAATGGTTCCGAATAAATCCAGTACAATTCCAGCAGTAATACCTGTCCCGATCATCGCCAATAGACTGAAGAACTGGACGGATAGGCTCATCCGAATAATTTATGGAGGAAATTGCGTGAACCTGCTTCTTCGTCATCATATTGAAGTGTTTGGACAGTACCTTCAAGCGTGAGTAGGCCCTTGTCCACATCTAGATGTACAATACGCAGTTCCTCCCCACGGATTTGCAGTACGCCTAGCGATGTTCTAACAAGAAATTCCTCCTGGTCAAAGCGGTCGATCGTTTTCACGGATGTGAGGTCCATTCTTTTGCGATTGCGCATCGTCACTACGTGGTCTCCTGATGGAATAGTATACATGGAGCTGTCTGTTTGAATCTGCATATGCGTCCCCCTTCTCTAGTACGTTCCCCATATCATATGCAGAGGCTTGGCCAGACATGACAAGCCATTTTTAAGTTGGGGGGCAAACCCTCTATTCTACTCCTCTTTAGTCTATCTTCTCGTCAATTAATTTTCATCGTCTACAAACTCAGGTTCCACTTTCTCTAAGCGCTCTTCGCTAGTGATCGTGTACATACCTGCTGCGTCTTCTTTTTTAGTTGACGCCTTCAGCTCATTTACCGTAGCATTGACGATCTTTTGGCCAAATCGGATTGAAAGTTCATCACCCGGTTTGACAACAGACGATGCCTTGGCTACTTTCCCATTAATTGTGATTCTGCCTTGGTCAGCCACTTGCTTCGCTAGCGTTCGGCGTTTTATAAAGCGTGATACTTTTAAAAACTTGTCGAGTCTCATTTAGATTCTTCCTCTCTTTTGGCCTGTTGCCAGAATTCTTCTAGTTCGTCTACTGTATAATTTTCAAATTTTCCGCTTCCTTGTTTCACGGATTGCTCCACGGAATGGAAACGAGATTTGAATTTTTCGTTGGCGTGCCACATGGCTTCTTCTGGTGAGAGCTTCAGGAATCTTGCGATGTTGACGATAGTGAACAATACGTCTCCGAGCTCGTCTAGTTGCCGCTCCGGCCCACCACTTTTTACTTCTTCCTGAAACTCTTGCCACTCTTCCTGGAACTTGTCGAAAGCTCCTTCTATAGACGGCCAGTCAAACCCAACTTTGGCTGCGGTCTTTTGATAGTTATAAGATGTCAGCAAGGACGATGCCAAACGTTCTTGTCCTTCTAACAGCATAGACGGTTTAGGTTTTTCCTGCTCCTTGATAGCTTGCCAGTTCGTCAACACTTCTTCGGTTGTATCAGCTTGTGTTTGCGCAAATACATGTGGATGTCGTCGTATCATTTTGGCCCCTACAGTTTCGAGTACATCTTCCATGGAGAAGTAGCCATTGTCTTCCCCGATTTGCGCATGAAGAAAGACTTGTAGCAAAACATCTCCTAGTTCTTCGATGATAGCATCATCATTTTCTTCATCAATGGCCTGGATCAACTCAAAGGATTCCTCGATTAAATAGCGCTTCAATGATTCATGCGTTTGCTCACGATCCCAAGGACAGCCGTCCGGTCCACGCAAAGTCGCAATGATGTCCCTTAATGAACTCCACTCTTTCAGTCGTTGTTCGTGTTCAAGTAGCGGCGGTACATAGACAGTCGTTAGATTATTCAATGTCACTGTTCGGTCAAGTTCAAACAGCGGTATTTCAGTCAACACTTCATCTCGTGAACCGGCTGATGTAACGATGGTGACGACGTGAGAATCGGGATATTTCTCCATCAAAGACAATTTCACGTCAGAAGCGACGAATGCATCATAGACTTGTCCAATTAATACATGCTGATCCATGCGTACGTCGTCACGTTTCAAGTCTGTACCGTCAAGCAACTGGAATCCTTCAATCGGATCAATACGCAACGCTGTAAAAATCGGATCTAAAAAGCTACTGCCGCCAGCAATATGAAGTTCAATCTCACCTGTCCGTTCTTTTTCAATCAACAGTTGAACCGTACGTTCCGCTACAAGTGGGTGTCCCGGCACAGCGTATGTAATCGGCTGTTGCACACTCAATTCCAGTAGTTTATCGACGATTTGCTGATAGACGTCTTCAAACGCATCATTTGCTTCATAAATCCTATCAAAACTTTCCATCTCTAGCCCTTCCGAACGTAATTCTGCAACGATGGGATGTTCTTCTGTCCGAAGATAGAGATGGTCCGCTTGTTTTAATAATCGATACGTGCCTAGCGACAGTTGTTCTAAATCACTTGCACCTAGTCCGATAACAGTTATTTTATTCATATAATTCACCTTCTATTTTTAGTTAGCCATAGTTGAGCAGTTGCCAATCGTTTTCCAAAAGGCAGTAAATACCACTCTTTTTCATTCATTATACGTGATTTCAAGATGACGAAAAGGAATATGATTGCTCCAATTGCGACAGCTGACATTGCAGTTAACGTTGAGCTTGTACGTGAGGATAATCCATCAAACAACCATGAGTCGGCTAGAAGCATCCAGGGAATCAATATCCCTGCCATTGCAACACTAGCAATAATTAGCACGGTATAAAACCGTCGCGGAGCCAGCGGAAACTTCCAAAATCTTTTAAAGTAAAAAATCAATAATATAGCAACGATTGCGAATGAAATAGCGCCTGACGCAGCGGCACCTTCAATTCCATATTGATGAACCATTAATGGTGTAGTTGACAGTTTGATTACGACACCAAGCAGCATGAGTAGTAACGGCCCACGCACTTTACCACTTCCTTGAAGAATTGCTGTCAGTGGTAAAATAATCGACAACCAGAAAATCTGCATACAGAAGATGATTAACGCAACAGATCCTGTTCGTGATTGAAACAGCATTTCATTAACGAAAGGTAGTACGAGAACCAACCCTATCGTCGCAGCCCAACCGAATAAAATAGATGTCCGGAACGTCAAACTAATGAACGGTAAGGCGCCCCGTCTATCATTTTTAGATGCATGATGCGCGATTAACGGTACGAGGGCTAGCGCCAATGTAGATGCAAGCAAAATACCCATTTGCACAAGCGGCTGTCCCCGATCATAGACACCTTTCATTTCCATAGCGGTCTCACTCATTGTCCCCGCCTCGATTAATGCGTTATAGATCGTAAAAGAGTCCACCAATTGAAATACCAGTAAAATTAAAGAACTCGCACTGACACCAATGCTAATCTTGGTCAGGTCTTTAATCACTTGCCACGGCTTCACAGTAACTGCCACCAAACGTTCTCGTTGCAGGAAGAACCAAGTCAGGATCAAGACACCTGTCGCTTCTCCTGCAACTGCTGCCCACATCGTAATTTCCCCTACCTTATAAAGTGATGTTCCTGCACGTATCGCAATCCACGTACCCGCAAGGACGATGATCACCCTGAACAACTGCTCTGAGACGTTGGAAATCGCTACAGGTATCATTTGCCCTTCTGATTGAAAGACACCCTTCAGCACAGCTAGGAACGGCAGTACGAGGACGATATATGCACCTGCCTGCAAAACGGGAGCTAGTGCAGTGTCTCCCATTAGTTCTGCAAAGAAAGAAGAGCCTGAACGCAATAACAGAAAAATTCCTATTGATAAAACAAGTAGATAGGCTAGTGACACACGTAAAATGCCACGTGATTCTCCAGGACTTTTGCTTTCTGCAAGCATTTTAGACACCGCGACAGCAAAACCCGAGGACGTCCAAACGATAAATATTCCGATAAACGGATACACTTGCTGATAAATATAGAATCCTTTATCTCCAACTAAGTTTTGAAAGGGCACTCGATAAACCGCGCTTAGCACTTTGACAATGATGGCAGCAATAGTTAGAATCGATGCACCTTTCATAAACGACTTCGTATTCCATTTAGTCAACGCCATATACGTGCCTCTTTCATTCGATGATGATTTCTAGTATACCATTTCATCACGTCAGAATAGGCGCGTGACCGCAATCAATAAAATAATCACCCCACTCATAAATGTTCCGAATTGCCCTACTGACATCTTGCCAATCCGCACGCCTGCCAGTTTCGTGCCTAGCCCCACACCAATTGACAATGTAATATAACTGCCAACAGCGGCTGATAATGCGATGGCAATCGGTGACAATGCCAAAAGACCTGCTCCGATACCATTCGTTAACGCATTCGCAGATAGCGCAATACCAAGCAGCAAAGCCTCCCCAAGACTAATATGCGAAGATCCGTCAAAATCCATTTTTTCCGGTTCACTAAATACATTTGCTTGATGTTTTCGTTGTGGACGAAATGCGATAATCATAATGCGTATTCCGATGATGCTAAGTACAGCAAATGCTATAAGATCGGGTAGTATGCCCGGTAACATTTCAGCCAGCCATGCACCGGCAACTATGCCAATCAAACTGAAGATAAAACAAATTGCCGCAATGAGTGCATTTGATGTGAATGGAATTCGTACTCGCTGTACCCCATAAGAAAGTCCAACTCCAAAGTTGTCAATGCTAGATGAAATTGCAAAGCCTGCGATCAGTAGCCAAGTCATTCCGCTCCCCCATTTGGTTTTATCATACTATACGCGCACAATGAAGCAGGCGTGTGTGCGTTAGGCGCGTAAAAGAACCAGCCTTTCCTATGCACGCGGAGGGGCTGGTTTATAGCTGTAGGAAAAGCAGATAAGGGGTGGCTTTTGAATCCGCTACAAACCCCAATTAATATAAGACTTCATTGTAGCTATTGCTTGAATTCATGACGTCTTGTACTTAATTTAGGTCAAGACTAGACCACATTGCCAACGCATTGAGCGGTTGCCCAGCCATTATGATCGCTTGCAAAGCATGATAGAGCGTTTGTGCATGTGGATAGAGCAGTAATCAAGTGCTATAGAGCGGTTAACCATGAACTATGAGCGGTTGTACGAATTTATGAGCGAAAACTTCCGCAAGCCTACGACAAAGCATCCACCCAGAACATCGCTAAATAGATCTTCGCGCGCTCACTTTATTAAAAAAAAACGTCTTTCCCTTACTTACAAGGAAAGACGGGTCATTATTCATCTTCATCTGGGTGTAGGCAAAACCATTTCCTTCGCAACGGATACACCTGTACGAATCGCTGCTTTTCCTACTGCATGTGCAACAATCGTCGGGATACGGTCATCAAATGGATCCGGAATGATGTAATCATCACGAAGATCTTCATCCTTGATCAAGTCTGCAATCGCGTACGTCGCTGCAAGCTTCATCTCTTCGTTGATCTCTGTTGCTCTAACGTCTAGTGCTCCACGGAAGATACCAGGGAACGCCAAGACGTTGTTGACCTGATTAGGATAATCGGAACGGCCTGTCGCAATAATACGCACACCATACTCATCTGCCAATTCAGGCTTCAACTCAGGTATTGGATTCGCCAGTCCGAATACGATAGGATCTGTATTCATTAGTGCAATCAATTCCTTCGTCAGCAAGTTTGCTACAGATACACCGACGAATACGTCAGCACCCTTCATTGCAGCTGCTAATGAACCTTCGATTTTATCGAGATTTGTGACGCGTGACATTTCATGCTTAATGTCATTCATCGCATTCTCGCGCCCTTCAAAAATAATACCTTTCGAATCACACATGATAATGTTTTTGAAGCCCATATTCAACAATAGTTTCGTAATCGCAACTCCAGCGGCACCGGCGCCATTCAAGACGATTTTCACATCTTCTTTTTCTTTTCCAACTACTTTTAATGCATTAAGTAACCCTGCACCCACTACGATTGCCGTGCCATGCTGATCATCATGGAAGATTGGAATATTACACTCTTCACGCAATCTGCGTTCAATTTCGAAACAACGAGGAGCTGATATATCTTCGAGGTTTATACCACCAAATGTTGGGCTCATTGCTTTTACGATGTTGACAATTTCATCGACATCTTTTGTATCCAGACAAATCGGGAATGCGTCAATCCCTGCAAATTGCTTCAGCAATAGAGCTTTCCCTTCCATTACCGGCAAAGCTGCTTCAGGGCCGATATCTCCAAGTCCAAGTACAGCCGTTCCGTCTGTCACAACTGCAACCAAATTCCCTTTAATTGTATATTCATATGCAAGAGATGGGTCTTGAGCGATTTCTACACAAGGCTCAGCAACTCCTGGTGAGTACGCCAAACTCAAATCCTCTTTATTTTCTAATGGCACCTTCGAAACCACTTCCATTTTTCCATTGTGAATTTGATGCATGTGTAAAGAAGATTTGTATTTCCTGTTCATAATATCGCTCTCCCTATCTGGTTTTTTATTGTTCAAACGTGTTGGTAGTGATTATAAGCGCAAACGCAAAGCAAATACAAGTAGCAATATTCTGGCAACTACCAAAATCAAGAAATCGTAAGCGGTTACATCACCTATACAACGGGTTTTTCAGCGCTTTTAAAAAAATTGAAAAAAGTTTTGACTTTTATGCTTTTTCGTAGTATGTGAAACCTTTCACTTTTCATTTTACACCTTGTGAAGCCCTTCACTAAAGGCTTTTGTGAATATGTTCACATAAAGAAAAATGATACTCAAAAGTGATATATGGATGTAGCATGTGAAAAACTTCACTTTTTAATTGAGGAAAAGTATTGAAGTGTATTTGGTGCTTCACGCGTCGGAAAAGGTAGTATATGTAAATTAGACGACGGATTTCATTCTGATTACTTGCTTAGGTTAAGTTCATTTACATGTTATTGTTCTGAAAATAACATACTAAATTACATTTAGAGAAAATTAGTCATCAAAAAACTCACAGCAGATTCATCCACTGTGAGTTTTCGTTAAAAACTTAATATTTTTATCAAACTCGTTTAGCTTTCCATCTGTTTCGCCAGGAAGTTGGCCGCTGTCTCTGCAGCTTTTTGCTCGACCTCTCCAACAAAATGAACTTTTGACAGTAAGTAAACTGCACCGATAGCGTCGCCATTTGTAATGATAGGTACAATACAATAAGACTTAATCTGCTCTACTTGGCCTGGTACCCATTCTACCGTCTTCTCATGCTTTTCCATGACAGTAGATCGGCCGTTCAGAATTTCTTCGCATATCGGTGCCAACTGTCGGTTCATATAGTCCTTCTTGGCAAGACCCGCTACCGCTAGCATCTCATCGCGGTCACTGATTAGTGCAGGTGTACCAATCGTTTCATAAAGTGATTCTGCATATTCTACCGCAAATTCGCCAAGCTCTGAAATAGGTGAATATTTCTTTAAAATGACTTCCCCTTCTCGATCAGTGAATATCTCCAAAGGGTCCCCCTCACGAATGCGAAGTGTCCTTCTAATTTCTTTCGGTATAACTACTCTTCCCAAGTCATCAATTCTGCGGACAATACCCGTTGCTTTCATGTATAATGCCTCACTTTCTCGAAATTAAATGTATTTCTGAGAATAGTATGCATCAACATTGGTCATTTTATGCAATCAAGGTGTTACAAGGTATCCTTAGATTCTACTTCCTTTGCTGTTTCCTGCATGGTGTGTACCATGTCTTCTACCATATCGAATTCCGTAAACTGCTTGGACTTTTTTTCATTCACGGTTATGGTAATTTGTCCGTTGTCGATTGTCAATCCAACCGCATGGCCAAACTTCAATGAACGTTCCATCAGTTTTGCACCGTCAGCACGAGCTGTTCCTTCTGCCGACAAGCGGATTTCCACTATTCCCTGTACATTTTTAATGGATATTACACCAGCGTCACGACCCCACGCCTTCATACGTCCAACGCGGAGCAATAAATCGGCTTCGAATGGCATATCACCGAAACGGTCGATCATCTCGTCAACAAGCTCTAGATAATCCTCATCGCCAGTAATTGCTTTTACACGTTTATACATTTGGATTTTTTGATAACCATCCTGAATGTATGATTCAGGAAGATAGGCATTGATAGGCAAGGAGATTTCGACATCTGCTTTGTCTTCTTTTACGACACCTGTCTGTCTTTCTTCAATCGCTTCTTGTAGTAACTGCGAATACAGATCGAAACCAACCGAGTCAATGAATCCATGTTGCTGCGAACCAAGTAAATTCCCTGCACCCCGAATGGATAGATCACGCATAGCAATTTTAAAACCAGAGCCAAGCTCAGTGAACTCTTTGATTGCTTGTAAACGATTTTCTGCAACTTCTGTTAACACTTTATCGCGCTGATAGAGCATATAGCTGTATGCCACGCGATTGGAACGACCGACTCGGCCACGTAGTTGATAAAGCTGTGAAAGTCCCATGCGATCTGCATCATGAACAATTAACGTATTAACGTTTGGAATATCGATTCCGGTTTCGATAATGGTCGTTGTAACGAGCACATCAAATTCTCCTTCGAGAAAACTCAGAATTACTGCTTCGAGGGCCGCCTCACCCATCCGACCATGTGCAGAGGCGATACGCGCTTCTGGTACCAAGTCACGAATTTCCTGAACTTTACGATCCATATCTTCTACACGATTATATAGATAGAAAACTTGTCCGCCGCGTCCCATCTCTCGCTCAATCGCTTCACGAACGAGTCCACCGTTATGTTCCATGACATATGTTTGGACAGGGAAACGATTAGCTGGCGGTGTTTCAATTACTGATAAATCGCGCACTCCGACCATCGACATATGCAAAGTTCTTGGAATGGGAGTTGCAGTCAACGTCAGTACATCTACGTTATTTTTCAACTGCTTCAATTTCTCTTTATGCGTTACTCCAAAACGTTGCTCTTCATCAACAACGAGAAGCCCAAGATCCTGGTAGACTACATCTTTAGACAATAAGCGATGCGTACCAATGACAATGTCAACAGTTCCCGCTTTCAGCCCTTTAATCGTTTCATCCTGCTCTTTCTTAGAACGGAAACGATTGAGTAATGAAACTGTCACAGGATAATCTGCAAAACGCTCTTTCATCGTTTCGAAATGTTGCTGTGCAAGTATCGTAGTCGGCACTAAGAACGCAACTTGTTTACCGTTCGTTACTGCTTTAAACGCCGCACGAATCGCAACTTCCGTTTTTCCGTATCCTACGTCACCGCATAATAATCGATCCATAGGCCGTATACGTTCCATATCTTTCTTAATTTCCTCGATGGACTGTAACTGGTCCTGTGTCTCTTCGTATGGAAAAGCATTTTCGAATGAACGCTGCAAATCATCGTCTTCACTAAAAGCAAAGCCTTTTTCTGCTTCTCGTCTAGCGTATAATTTGATCAAGTCATCCGCAATATCTTGAATGGCCGCCGTTACTTTACGTTTAGTTTTTACCCAATCTGTACCGCCAAGTTTATGTAGCTTTGGCTCTTTCTCTCCTGTAGCGACATACTTTTGAATTAAATCAATCTGATCAGCAGGCACGAAGAGTTTATCCTCACCACGATAACGAATATCTAGGTAGTCTTTCTGGATGCCTTTAACATCCAATGTAACGACACCATAGTATTTCCCAATACCGTGATGCACGTGGACGATATGGTCACCTGGCTTGATCTCTGAATAACTTTTGATCCGTTCGGCATTCGTGAGTTTAGGGGGGCGCGCTTTGCGTTTTGGCTTACCAGTAAACAATTCCGCGTCCGTAATGACAGCAAGCTTCTGAAACGGCAATTCAAAACCTACTGATAAATCCCCTTCTATAATGGACAACACACCATCTTTGTTCGGTTTGCCGTGAATCGCCGCTTCTATATCATACTCTCGTAAAATTTCTTGAATTGCCTTCATTCTATCGGTTGAAGAAGCCAAAAGAAAAACGTTATAGTTCGCTTGTTGCCAACGCTCTATTTCACTTTTCAATAGAGGCATCTGACTATGAAACTGTTGCATCGGCTTACAAGAAATCGAAATAGACTTCTTGATAGTGAAGCCAGGTACTGAGCGTGTAAACAAAGATAAGTAGAGTCGCTGCTGATTCATATCCGCAAGTACTTGCTCGTAATTCCATGCGAGTTTC
Source organism: Sporosarcina sp. P1 (assembly GCF_002743155.1). NCBI lineage: Bacteria > Bacillati > Bacillota > Bacilli > Caryophanales > Caryophanaceae > Sporosarcina > Sporosarcina sp. P1. The sequence goes on along the minus strand of NZ_PDYS01000016.1, from coordinate 33,839 downwards.
GTATCGTGTAACATTTTACCGTCTTCGAGCATCGCAAGCTGGAATTCCTGCTCTTCCGACTCCAGTGTAGCTACAGATTCTTGTATTCGTCCCAACTCATCAAAGATTATGATACCATTTGCAGGGAAGTAGTCAGTCAGCATGGCGCTTGTTCCGGAAGAAAATGAAGCATATTTCTTCATTGTATCCGGCACAATTCCATCTTTCATCATGCCGATATCTTGCATGATCGACATCAATAACTGCTGCTGTAATTCTTCACTTTTGATTTTGGCTAGACTTTCACCAAGCGCTTGCTCCACCTTTTGTGAAACTTGCTGTAACTCTCCAGGCGTCCAGATGAATTCGGTCGCCGGCAATAACGTAATCGAGTCTAATTTTCCTGTTGAACGCTGATCTTCTGCCGAAAATGTACGAATGGAATCAATTGTCGTATCGAATAACTCAATACGAACAGGTTCTGTCATCGTTAGCGGATAAATATCCAGTATGCCACCGCGCAACGCAAATTCGCCCGGTGCACTCACCAGGTCTTTTCGGATATAGCCCATGGATACTAGATTTTCCAGCCAGACACCTATATCAATCTCTTCATCTGTTGAAGCTGTTACGTAATGCGCCAACCATCGTTCCTTTGACGGCAACAATTTTCGCAAACCTGCAACGGGTGTAATATAAATACCACTGCCTATACGCGCCATATGATCCAATGTGTCTATTCTGCCCGCACGTAGTTCATAACTTGCAAAAGAAAAGTCTGCCGCAACAAGTTCTTCTGCGGTGTATAAGTGAATATGTTCGTCACCGACTAATTTACTCAATTCCTCATACGTTCGCTGTGCTTGAAGCATATTTGGTGAAACAATTAAGACAGGGCGTGTCAGTGACTGCTGAATCAATTTAAAAAAGATCGCTTTGGATCCCCCTGCAAGACCTGTGATCAACTGCTGATCCTGCCCGTCTTCCAAGTCACTCAGCAAGCCTTGAATCTCTTTCTCTTCTAGAAAAAGCTGTTCTATTACTCCCACTCGACTACTCCTCCTTATCTATTAACTTAGTCTATCTCTATATATCGAACAGAATGCTTTATGCACAAAAAGCTTTGGCTATTAGCGCCAAAGCATCTGTTACTTATTGTAACCATTTTTTTAAGGTGTAATAATCCGGAAACGCCTGCAATGATTGCTCACAGTGTTCACAAATACATCGTATATGCAGGCCACCATCTGGGTCTACAGACAAAAATGTGTTTTTATCTGTATTGTCTATTTGACTCAAAGTATCTTTTGCCGATTCGAATGGAATGGAGCCGATCTCCGTATGACAGTGATTGCACGAATAACGGATCATATTCTCTTCACCTTCCTTTTTCAAAGTATAGGCAAAGAATTGATATATTATGCTTTTCCGTTAAATTTATTCATCACTTCAAGAAATGGCTTCTTTTTCATTGTCCATTCTTCACAGGCGTCTGCACTCTTTTGTATCGCGTCTTCAATCAACGGTTGCTCGTCGTTGCTAAAAGGAGATAATACATAATCAGCGATCTTCATACCGCCTGTAGGACGATCGACGCCCATACGAATACGATTGAATTCAGAAGTACCTAGATGTGCAATGAGTGACTTCATACCATTATGGCCACCCGCACTTCCCTTTTGACGAAGTCGGATTTTCCCTGCCGGCAAATCCAAGTCATCGTATAATACGACTATTTCTTCGTCGTCCACTTCAAAGTAATCCGCTAAGGGACGGACACATTCACCCGATAAGTTCATATAAGTCATAGGCTTTAATAATATTATTTTACCTTCAGCCGTATGGACAGTCGTAAATTGACCATTGAATTTTTGCTGGAATGCTGGGGCTTGCCATCGCTTAGCCAATTCATCAATGACTTGAAAACCGATATTATGACGCGTGTTTTCGTAGTTTTTCCCGGGATTTCCGAGACCAATTAGTAATTTCATGTTCTTCTCTTCCTTTTCTAAACAATATATATACATAGAAAAGGAGCGCACGGTTCAAACTCGTGCGCCCATTTTGTAACTTATTTCTCTTCTTTATCTTCACCGATTACTTCCGGCTCAGCTTCAGTGCTTTCAGTAGCTTCATCTAATGCTTCCATTTCTTCTTCAGTACGTGGAGCAGAAATAGTTACTAACCCTACTTCGTCCTCAGTCAAGATTTCAAACTTCACTTTTTCGCGGATATCACTAACAAGAATTGTTTCACCAATTTCAAGTTCTGAAACATCTACGTCGATATGTTCAGGAATGTCAGATGGCTTTACGCGAATTGTAACTTCCCATACCGGTTGTTGAATTGTTCCGCCTGCTTTTTCACCTGGCGCGTCCCCAACAAGGTTGATCGCTACATCTACTTCAAGCTCTTCTGTCATATTGATCGCCAAGAAGTCAGCGTGTGTAAGGAAACCAGTCAAAACGTCAGACTGATAATCGTTTAATACGACGTTTACATCGTTGCCGTCAACAGTCAATTTGATTACACCGTTTCTTCCTGTTTCACGAAGTGTGTCTAGAAGATCACGTTCTTTTACCGCGATTGGCGTGCTTTCTGTTTTATAACCGTATACTACTGAAGGAATCCAACCGCTTTTTCTTAATTCGCTTACTGTCTTCTTATCAGTTTCTCTTAAGTTCGACTTAATTGTGCTCATTTGTACAGTCACCTATCCTATCATTAAGTTTTTTATACATCTTTGAATATTCAATATCAGAAGATATCAGTTAACTATTCATCATTCAAATAATGTACTTACAGACTTATTCTCAAACACACGAATGATTGCAGATGCCAACAATGGCGCAATCGATAGTTGTTTGATTTTTGGAGATTGTTTACTTTCCGGCAATTTAATAGAATTCGTAATCACTAATTGCTTGATTTGAGAATTATTAATGCGCTCAATCGCTGGTCCGGATAAAACAGGGTGTGAACAACAAGCATACACTTCTTTTGCTCCACTTTCAATTAGAGCGCTCGCAGCAATGGTTATAGTTCCGGCTGTATCGATAATATCATCAATTAAAATGGCCGTTTTTCCTTCTACATTGCCAACAATATTCATCACTTCCGCTACGTTCGGACGTGGGCGACGCTTATCGATTATTGCAATTGGTGCTTTCATACGATCCGCCATTTTACGCGCACGCGTTACACCGCCATGGTCAGGTGAAACGATAACAAGATCATCGCCTGCTAATCCTTGATTCTGGAAGTATTCCGTTAGGATGGGTTCTGCAATCAAGTGATCGATTGGAATATCGAAGAAACCTTGTATTTGTGGCGCGTGCAAGTCTACTGCAATTACACGATCAGCGCCTGCCTTTTCTAGTAAGTTTGCAACTAATTTAGCCGTTATAGGTTCACGTGAACTCGCTTTACGGTCTTGGCGTGCATACCCGTAATATGGCATAACCACGTTAATCGTACGCGCAGATGCACGCATTAAGGCATCTAACATAATGAGAAGCTCCATTAAGTTATCGTTGACCGGATTAGAAGTTGATTGAATAACAAATACTTCACAGCCACGGATGCTTTCATCGATATTGATTTGAATTTCCCCGTCACTAAAACGTTTGACTGAGAGCTTGCCGAGCGGAAGCCCGACTTGATCTGCTACTTCTTTTGCAAGTGGTTCGTTCGCAGTTAAAGAAAAGATTTTCAGTTTGTCGTTTGGATATTGATTTGCCATGATGGCCCTCCTGTTAGTTGGGTAAGATTAGTTTTTTACGTATCCTTCTTTATTCTCTTGCCGAACACGTGCAATTGCAAGTGAATTTTCTGGAACATTTTTTGTGACTGTGGATCCCGCTGCCACAATCGCATTCTTTCCTATCGTGACCGGTGCGACCAAATTGGCATTGCAGCCAATAAATGCATTGTCTTCTATCTCTGTTTTGTACTTGTTTTTCCCATCGTAATTCACTGTAATCGTACCACAGCCAACATTAACATTCTTGCCTATTTCTGTATCCCCTATGTAACTGAGGTGGGAAACTTTACTTTCGTCACCAAGTTGAGATTTTTTCACCTCAACGAAGTTGCCTACTTTCACATGATCACCAAGCTGTGTTTCGGGTCGTAAGTGCGCAAATGGACCGACGGCAGTCTGATTTCCAACTTTACTATCACGAACGACTGACGAATGAATCGTCGTGTTGTCGCCCACTGTACTGTTTTGGATATGACTATTGGGACCAATGACACATTGTGAACCGATTTTTGTAGCACCCTCAATCAGTACACCAGGTTGGATAACAGTATCACGTCCTATTTCCGCTTCTGCACTGATCACTGTCTGCTCAGGGCTGATGATTGTGACACCGTTACGCATGTGCTTCTCCGCAATCAATTGGCGCATACTTTTTTCAGCTTGTGCCAGCGCCACGCGATCATTGACGCCCAGTGTTTCATGGAAATCTGGCGTCGTATAAGCAGAAATTCGCTGTCCTTCAGATTTCAAAATCCCTAATACATCCGGAAGATAATACTCACCTTGCGCATTGTCGTTATTCACTTTTTTCAGTGTGTCGAATAACACACGATTATCGAAGCAATACGTGCCTGTATTAATTTCCTTAACAAGACGCTCACTATCATTCGTATCTTTATGTTCGACGTTTCGCATTACGTCACCATTCTCTGCACGGATGATGCGGCCATAACCCGTTGGATCATCTGCAATTGCAGTAAGTATTGTCGCCTTCGCTTCCGTTTCATGGTGGTGTGCGAGGAGTGCTGCCATTGTCTCAGTACTAATTAACGGTGTATCCCCACAGACGACGAGCGTAGTACCTTCAAGGTCTGCAAGTACACTCTCAGCTTGTTGCACGGCATGTGCTGTGCCCAGTTGTTGTGCTTGTAGCGCATATTCACTTTTGTTGCCCAGCGTCTGCTCTACCATCTCGGCACCATGACCGACAATCGTGACGATCCGATCTGAGCGGAGATCACGAATGTGATCGATTACGTGCTCCACCATTGGCTTTCCACAGACAGGATGAAGTACTTTATAAAGATCCGACTTCATTCGCGTGCCCTGTCCCGCTGCCAGGACGATCGCATATGTATTTGTCATCTGTCAGCCTCCATCCTTATTTGATAAATTCATAATTGACTATATCGGAAATGACTGATTTTTTCAAGCATATCCCCTTGACAATTACATAACTTTATTTTATGATTGTTAATCTTTTTGTGATTATATTGGCATAGCGATAATAATAGTGGTAGGTAATTATAGAGGAAGCGTTCAAAAATGCAAGTAATTAGGAGTAGGCGGGAATTTGTAAGTACGAGGGGATGGAAGCGCCAGTTGGCGGATGCTTTCTTCATGAATCTGCGGTAGGGACGGCTTTTGCGAGTAAAAGCGAAGCATTAGGAGCACATCTTTGCACTCAATCCCTACTCCCCTACTGCTACCCGCTTCTCCACTTCCATTTCAAGACAATAATAAGGCCATCTACTCGAATAGATGGCCTTTTGATAGATACGAAGAATGGAAACGCTTTCTCTAACGATATAAATTATAGAACAGCCTCTTGTAATTCCCCTTGCTGTTCGTCTACTCGATGATAAGCCGCTAGAATGGACTCCTGTACTTTTGTCCGTGCATCTGAATTAATCGGATGCGCCACATCACGGAACTCCCCATCCGGTGTGCGTTTGCTAGGCATTGCCACAAATAATCCGTCATTCCCCTCGATAACTCGGATATCATGGATAACAAACTGATCGTTAAGCGTAATGGAAGCAATTGCTCTCATTCTACCTTCCGTGTCTACCTTGCGTAATCTCACATCTGTGATTTCCATTTTCCCCACTCCCTTGTTGTCGTTTTCACACTGAACGTATTCTAGGTTAGTTGGCACGATGAATTTTTTAACCATAATACTGGTGCTGATTCTATAATACTAGTTTTTCAGTCGAATGAAAATAGAATCTTTTGTGAATTTTTTAATATTTGTATATTCCTTCAAATATACAGCTACTTTCCACCTACTCATTCTCTACTAACAAGAAAACCCGACCTGATCTAGATTACGTCAGGTCGGGCTTCACATTCAATTACTTACAAAGCGCGATTGCTTCGATTTCTACTCGTACATCTTTTGGAAGACGGGCCACTTCCACTGTCGAGCGAGCCGGTTTATGCTCCCCAAAGTGTTCTTCATAAATGGCATTTAGCTCTCCAAATTCATTCATGTCTTGAATAAATACTGTGGTTTTAATGACTTGTTGTAAGCTTGAACCCACTTCTTCCAGTACTTTGCTCAAGTTTTGAAGAACTTGATTTGTCTGTGCTTCTATTCCGCCACTTACTACTTCACCAGCAAGCGTCAAAGGAATCTGTCCTGACGTGTACACTACACCGTTCACTTTTACTGCTTGTGAATAAGGTCCAATTGCCTGTGGTGCTTGTTCTGTTTTTACATATTCCATAACTCATTACCGCCCCTCGTGAAATAATTCCCTTCTTCCAACTCGATCTTGCGGTGTTTCTCATCGACAGCATGCAGTTTCACTAATGAAAGATAATCATCAACCAGAACTTCTTCAAGATGTTCAGCTTCTACTAGGACCGCCACACCGCCAAGTTCACAGTTGAATTCTTCAAGCAAGCTCTTCATACCTTGCATCGTGCCGCCCACTTTCATAAAGTCATCTGTCAACAATACTTTTTGACCGCTCTGCATACTTCTCTTTGACAGTACCATTGTTTGGATCCTACGGGCAGAACCAGAAACGTAATTAATGCTGACAGTAGGACCTTCCGTCACTTTGCTGTCCCGTCTAACTACGATTACAGGCACGTTTAAATGACGGGCTATCGCATGGGCAATCGGAATACCTTTCGTCGCAACTGTCATGATTGCATCGATTTCTTTATCAAAAAAAGCTGTCGCAATCACTTTGCCAATTCGATCAAGAAAACGAGGATTCCCCAATAGGTCAGTCATATACAAATAACCGCCAGGAAGCAATCGATCCGATTTCCTGAGTTCATTCATTAGTAAATGAATGACTTCCTTTACCTCTTCACGACCGACCAACGGAATATATTTAATACCGCCAGCAGCGCCTGAAATCGTCACTAAACGACCCGTACTACTCTCTTCAAATGTCTCTTTCAAAATACCAAGATCTTCACTAATTGAGGACTTGGCCGCTGAATACCGGTTCGAAAAAAACGTCAAAGAAATGAGTGTGTGCGGATTTTCCAGCAAATGACGTGTCATATCGACAAGCCTTTCACTTCTTTTCCATTTCATATAATACCGACTCCTAAATCCGAATGATTTATAAGTACATTATCATAATTGTCCGGCATTAATCAACTACAATAGGTTCCCCAAGCATACGCACTGCATGCACATCATGGCAAAACCCTTTTAAAGCATTGACAATTCTTGGCACACGCGATTCGTGTTTTACCAGTCCAAATACCGTCGGACCGCTACCGCTCATTAAAACAGCATCCGCGCCAAAACGCTCCATTTGTTCCTTGAGTATGATGACTTCCTCATGAAGACCCATCGTTACAGGCTCCAGCACATTGCCTAGTGATGCACACATCTTGTCATAATCACTCTCTTGCAACGCTTCTATCATACGCTCCGTTTGCGGATGCGTGATAGAAGACAAGTTCAACTGACCATAGATATTGCCAGTGGAAACGCCGATTGTCGGTTTCGCCAGCACGACCCAGCAGTTAGGTGGAGCAGGTAGATGCGTAATGTCTTCTCCTCGCCCTCTTGCAATAGCAGTGCCACCATATACACAAAATGATACATCCGATCCGATTTCCGCACCTAGGGTTGCCAGCTGATCCAAAGTTAAGCCCAGTTCCCATAGGCGGTTTAATCCACGAAGAGTCGCGGCTGCATCTGAACTACCGCCTGCTAGTCCTGCGGCAATCGGAATATTTTTATCCAGAGTAATTTCAACTCCATAATTCAAGCGATAACGTTTTCTTAATAAATCCGCTGCTTGATACGCCAAGTTTTTGCGATCATTTGGCACAAATCGATGAGATGACTTAATCGTAATGGCGTGATCCGTCGTAGGACGTAGCCAGATACGGTCAGCCAAATCAACCGTTGTCATAATCATCTCGACATCATGATAGCCATCCGGCCTTTTACTCAACACATCTAATGTTAAGTTGATTTTCGCAGGCGCCTTTTCGTAAATCATGATAAAAGCTCCCTCCCCACTGCATTGTTCTTGCTCATATATTACCACAGAATGAATAGAACATAAGGGGATTAAATAAAAAAAAGAACTGCAAAGCCTTTGCAGTTTACTTTGTTACGTGAATTTCCGTTCTACAGTTCTGTAGTCGAGCATTCTTACAGTTAGTTTTGAATACTTTAAATTTCATTTGTTATTTGCGTAAGATCTTTTCCATCGCTTTACCCTTCGCCAACTCATCAATCAGTTTATCTAAATAACGTATTTCTCGCATCGTGGATTCTTCAATATCCTCCACTCTAACACCACATATTACCCCTTTGATTAGTCCCCGTGAAGAATTCATCTTAGGAGCTTCAGCAAAGAACGTCTCAAAGTCTGTCTGTTTTTCTATTTGTACTTCCAGCTCTTCTTGGCTGTATCCCGTCAACCAACGAATGATTTCCTCGACTTCCGATTTTGTGCGTCCTTTTTTCTCTGCCTTTTTAATATAGAGCGGGTAAACCTTGGCAAAACTCATTGTATAAATCTTATGTGTCGTCATCGTTACCCTCCAATCGTCTGTCACGTATGATAGTTTCAACTTGTAAAACGATTCGCGACAGCAAAGCTGCGGCATTTCGTCTCGCACTTAAGCGAGGTGACTGTCCGCTCCAAAGATGGATCCATTGGGGACGATTTTGCTTGGCCGCTTCACTTCGAATTCCTGCTGTCAATGTGTTCATTATAGGATAATCCGGTAAATCTTCTTCGTAAGGTTTTATTTCACGGATAAAGTCATTTTGAATGCCCCTTGCTGGTTTACCACTAAATACCGATGTGATGACAGTTTGATCTTCCGTGCTTGTGAGAATAGCATCGATATGTTGTGTTTTCGCTCCACTTTCAACTGCCGTTACAAAAGCAGTCCCCATTTGAACCGCTTGTGCTCCGAGTGTAAGAGCTGCTAAGACACCTCTTCCATCCATAATGCCTCCAGCAGCAATAACCGGAATCTGGACATGGTCTACAGCTTGAGGAATAAGCGACATCGTTCCGATCATAGAATCGCCGAAGCTTCTTGAAAATGTACCACGATGTCCCCCCGCTTCGCTTCCTTGCATCACGACCATATCAACTCCGTATCCTTCATTGATTATAGCTTCTTTCACAGTCGTAGCAGTCCCCATAACGATGATGTTCTCTTCTTTTAATCTTCGGACATTTTCTTTAGACGGCACCCCAAAGGTGAAACTACAAACCGTTATCTCTTCTTCAATTAGGACTTCCACTTGCTTATCAAAGTTCTCGCTAGACACTTGCTTTACATCAGGTTCAGCAATTTGTAACTCTTCACGATAAGGTCGTAATAATTCGTTAGCCTTTCTAATCTTATCTGTGGATACCTCTGCTGTCTCTGGAATAAACAAATTGACTCCGAAAGGCTGATCCGTTAGTGCCTTTATCTTCTTTATCGCTTCTCTCATATCTTCCGCCTTCATATAGCCTGCCCCTAGAGTACCCAAGCCACCCGCATTGGATACAGCAGCTATTAGCTCAGGTGTGGTCGTACCGCCAGCCATTCCTGCTTGAATGATGGGGTATGTAATTCCAAGTTTTTTTGTTACATCATTTTTATTCCACATCTTTACTGCCCCCTCAAAATATTATGTAGCAGTTTTATTGTTTCTCTTTTCTTCACGTCTCATCAATATTTTATTTCCCAACCAATAACCGATTAAAGCAGCCGCTGCCATAAGCGCAATCGATAAAAATGAATTCAAACCCTCAAAAAACAACTCCTTGATCAAGCTGAAGATACCGACAAAGACACCAGCGAATAGTGCACGACCTATATTTCCTTTCTTCACACTTTCTCCTCCTGCCATTCTATAGATCTACACAAGGACTGAGAATTTTCGTACGTATAATGAATGTTCACTCCATCATATCGTAAATCACAGAAAATTGAAGTTCCTATCATCATTTTATGTATTAGAAAAAGTTGCAAAGCCATTTCACTCTGCAACTCTACTAATTCATCTATTACTTTATCATCGAATTCGGTAAGTACACTAAATTTGCCGCTGTACTTACATTGTCATCGTTCACTGTCAGTATCACCACATAGCCGGTCTTTTCCCATCCCGAATTAAACGTAGTTTCATAGTCGGTATCAGAATAATAGTCCGCTCCAAATTCACGTTGTGCGTGCTCATTTAATTCATTGTAAATCGCAAACATTTCATCTGAAGTATGATAGTCATCCTCGCCTTCCATAAAATCATACGTTATGAACTGCAATTTGTTGTTTTCGAAGTAATAAATCAAATCGGTGTAGTAATTATACTTTGTAGTTCGATAGATCAATAATCGTTTATTTCCCTCACGTAAATTAGAAAGCAATATTGCCGGCGACTTCGATTCAACACTTATTACTTGAGCAGGATCCATTCCAAAGTGAATTCCTCTCGTCACCATGACTGGCGGCGCAGGTCGAAACGCGGGATCCATGGCTCTTGCTACAAATGCGGCAATATGTGACCGTGTTAGTGTTTCATTTGGTTTAAATGTACCATCTGGATACCCTGAGGTGATATTTTCAAAGGCCAATTTACGCACCGCATTATAGGCAGTAGAGCCCTTCGGTACGTCTTTAAATCGAATATCTTTTTCTTTCGTCAATTTAAATGCATTTGCAATAAAAGCAGCCATATGTCCACGTGTTACCTTTTGCGTAGGTTTGAACGTACCATCAGGATATCCATTAATAATCCCCGCTTTTACCGCGGAGTTAATATAACCAGAAGAATATCTGCTAGAAGAAACATCTGTAAACTTCGTCTTCGTTTTCTTTCCATCAAGCCCTGTAGCTTTAGCCACCATAATTGCAACCTCTTCACGTGACACTTTGTCATTTAATCCAAAGCGCACACTAGGTTCAATCACTTTGTTTTCCAGCAAATACATAATCGCAGTATAGTTCGGATGATTTTTCGGTACATCTGTAAATATTTTAGTGGAAGCCTGTGTTTTAGAAGCTACTGAAAACGTCAAAACAAGTATTAAAATTATTGCAAAAACATTTTTCATACGTGTTGATCCCCTTTTCGCCATAATATGTAATGACTATATCACGTTAATTAAGCAAAAAGTTGAATATGTTAAAACATGTTGTTTTACTACACAAACATACTAAATTCGCTACATACATCATCATAATTCGTCTACATGCATTGGTGTGGTTCTATTTTCTAAGGATTTCAATAATATATTTTTACTGCACACGCTTCAATCAGTCGGAGTATACTATCAATATTGTGTTGTGCAACACAACGCTGTAAAAGCAATTGAGCACAATATCTTGTTCTAACTAAAACTATAAAATGAACTGCTATAATAGTGTCGTTTTTCGGAAGTTCTGTACAGTAGATGGCAAGAAATAGATCCCCTTCCGAAGTAACCTAAACGTACATGTTATCACGTGATCTTCGATGTATGGAATATCGGTGATACACAGAATGCAATTCTACAATGTAATTGAAGTAGACTTCGGTGCAAAACAAGTACTTCCAACCGATCCGTACAAGGCTGTGGACATGACACCTCTTCTTCCAAGCAAACCAAGCGCGATTGTTCCCAGTGATAGTAAACAGTGGAAACGTAAATAATTCCATATGATTGCAGGACCGTCTACAGATTATAATGACTGGTAGATAGCCTTAAAGTTTATCGCAATAAAAGAACTGCAAAGTAATTTCTCCTTTGCAGTTCCATTCGTCAGCCTGTTTTGGATTCTAAGGACATTGGTTGGATTATTTTCTTTCCTCCACTTGTCTACTCGCCATTTCAATTGCATGTTTTACCATGTTTCCTGCATCACGTGAGCGGATACCGCCCCAGCCTTCTTTCTGTACTACATCATAGAAGCCAAGCTCTTTCGCGATTTCTACTTTCAATTGATCTGACATGACGCCTTTTCTCGCCATTTTAGTTTCCTCCTTTTCGGCTGACATCTGTAGTCTGCGCCATACAGAGAAAATTACACTTCGATTAGTTAACGTAATAAAAAATCCGCCAGAACGTTCCGGGCGGATTCACTAGGAAATAAATTAAAATAGCATGATAAATTATTTGATGATAAAGGCCGTTTGGTCCGAACCATCAAGGACTGTTATTTCAACCGCTTCGGTTAAAATATCAGCATAGCTGTAAGAAACTCTTTCAAACGCATTGTCATCCTGATCCAACTCTACTACGAAAACGGCACGATACGTATCGCGCAAGACTCCAGCATGTTCAATCGTCTTCTTACGACCGCCATTTGCTTTTAAGTGGAGACGTTTCCCTAAATGAGCGTCCAGTGACTTTTTAATGTCTGCTAATGTTTTTGGCATGTTACTTACACCTCACTAAATACAAGCATAACATTTTTCCAGACGTTTGTCAACAAAATTTTTATTTTAACAGTTTCTATATGTCTTTGTCAATCACTTTATGATGAAATTCACTATTTTTTCATATGAAATTGTCATTAATTTTATTCCGTTTTTAGCTTGCCAAAGTAAGGGTATAGTGCATTGGCCAGTTTGATGAACTCTGGAATCGATAATGTTTCCCCTCTTCTACTTGGATCTATCTCTGATTGTTCAAACGCTTGCTGAATCAAATCCTTTTTTTCCTTACCTTCAGGGAGTGAGGACTGAAGGTTGTTCCACAGCGTCTTACGACGATGCAAGAACGACCCTTGCGTCACAGTGAATAAGAAGTCTTCATCCTCTACAGGAGCGTGTGCCACTTCTCTGCGCGTCAAACGAAGTACAGCGGATTCTACATTCGGCTGAGGAATGAATACCGTTTTTGGTACAATCATAGATACTTCTGCATCCATATAGTACTGGACAGCGATTGATAACGAACCATATGCCTTTGTACTTGGTACGGCTGTAATTCGATCTGCTACTTCTTTTTGCATCATAATGACAAGCTGACTTACGCGGGCTTTTTCCATCAGAAACTTCATGATGATCGGTGTTGTAATATAATACGGTAAATTGGCCACGACTACGATATCTTCATAGTCTGCAAATTGCTCTTCAATTACTTGATGAATATCTGCTTTTAGTATATCTTGGTGAATGACAGTGACATTCGAATAAGGAGACATTGTATCTTCGAGTACAGGTAACAGTCGACCGTCAATTTCAAATGCTACAACTTTGCCCGCCTGCCGTGCGAGATGCTCTGTTAACGCACCAATTCCTGGTCCTACTTCAATGACTCCCGTGTTTTTCGTAATCGCTGCGTGAGAGACGATATTATGCAGTACGTTCGAATCCACCAAGAAATTCTGACCTAGACTCTTCTTGAATGAAAACCCATGTTTCTGTAAAATTTCTTTTGTTCTCACTGGGGTTGCTATATCTTTATACATCTGTTTTCATTTCCTCCTCATTAAGAACTTGTATCGCTTCATTCAACTTCGCGACAGAAATCCGGAACATCTCCAGTCGTTTTTTCAATCCTTTACCGTTTACTTGCCCAATATGCAATAACTCCGACAGACGTTCTCTTCTTTTTCTGGAGTCGGTATGACCGATTAATCTGGCCTCTAGTAATATAGCCATCGGTATCTCTTCTATTGTATGCTCACTCACCGTGTAAACAGAAGCCAATGCTTGACGAATCGCTTCGTCATTCGCATGTTCGATTCCTACTCCACGTCCATTTTTCGCAATAGTTTCTTTCTTTGGTAAAAACGCATGCTTCACATCAGGAATCTGTTCTTCGATAATTGCCCGGATGCGTCGGCCTGGAAAGTCTGGATCGGTAAAAACAATGACTCCACGTGTCTGTTGTGCGTGACGTATCCGCTCGATCGTCTTGTCTGAGATCGCTGAACCGTTCGTTTCAATCGTATCCGCTCCTGTCGCACGTTTGACAGCCACAGTGTCGGACTTCCCTTCCACCACAACTACTTCTTCTATATTCACACTATTCCTCTTTTCTTACGATAGCATTCTTTCTATTTTACTGTGTTTTTTCAATTCTGTACAACCATATCGGCAGGAAACAGAAAAAACCGATAAGAGTGAGTATTTTTCTCCTCTTATCGGTATATGGCTATTAATTGATGACTTTAATTTTTACTTGACGACGACCAAATGAGTAAGCTGCTTCTTTTGTAGGCATGTGTAAATCGATACGGTTTCCTTTGATAGCACCACCTGTATCTCCTGCGATTGCATAACCATAGCCTTCCACCCAAACTTTAGAGCCTAGTGGAATCACTCGTGGATCAACCGCGATTAATTTCATATTCGGGTTCGCACGCAAGTTAATACCTGTCGCTGTAATCCCTGAACAACCATTACAATAAGCTGTATACGCACTTGCATTCGCGAAGAATTCTTTTCCACCGCTCGGTTCGCTACTGTTACCACGTGATACTGCCACTTGCGCCTGTGCTGGTGTACTTGAAGACTTTGCCGTTGCATTTGTAGATGCTTTTGCTAGAGCCGGTGTTGCAGTTGCAACTTCTACTTTTGGTGCTTTAGCTCCTACATGCACTACTTTATGTGTAGGTTCTTCCACCATTGTCTTACCAACTAATTCACGAGAAACTACTTTTCCGTTCTTTTTGGTAATTTGGAACTTCTTTTGTAGTTTACCATTTTTACCATTCGTAACAACTTTCTCTTTACCTTTAAGCATAGTCATATCTGTTTTTCTTTTTGTTTTGAAGTCTGCTGTTTCTTCAATTACATCTGTAATCTTTTCTACACGTGCAATGTTAACCACTGCATTAGATGCCGTCAACTTTGCACTCGTGTCGCCTTCTACTTTATCCAAGTTTGAAAGACGGATGTTTTGATCTGTCAAAAACTTTCTGACCGTTGTTTGCGTTGACCATACCGTACGCTCTTTACCCCCGTCTTTAACAGTCACAGGGAATGCTTTAGCAATTGCAATCGGTTGATTTTCCGTAATCTTCGTCGCTAAAGCTGGTTCAACTTCATCATGTGTAGTAACTTCAATATTTGCCGTTTTCAGTACATCATTCACTGTTGCCTCTGTTGTCCAGAGTTCTTGTGTTTTGCCATCTACGTCAATTACTACTTTGTTTGCTTTTTGCCATTTGATTTTTGTATCATTTTCAATTGGCGTGTTCACTGTCGGCTCTACTAAATCATGCTCTTGTACTTTCACGTCATTCGCTGCTAGTACTTCTCCGACTGTCGCTGCTGCTGTACGTAATTCTATTTGCTTACCATTAAGGTCCATTGAGACATTCTTCTTTTTTCCGTCAATCAATACGAGTGACGTTGTCGCTACGAATAATGCCACTGCCATAAATAAAATCGCAATGCGCATAAACTTAGTATTCTTCTGTGACATGTTAAAATTTTCCCCTTTCATTACTCGGCTGAGTATATAGCGTTTGTTTTACACTGTCAAACTTCCAAACTACTAACCGTTCCCAACTTAAGACATTTCAGATCCGTTAGACAAATAATTGCCATAAGTCGTTCACGTAATCTTAAACAGTTGTAATGCATTTGCAGTCGTTTGCTTTGCTACTTCCTCAACCGACACTTCTTTCAACCTTGCGATTTCTTCCGCCACTAATGTGACATAAGAAGGTTCGTTGCGTTTCCCCCGATAAGGATGTGGCGCTAAATACGGTGCATCCGTTTCGATCAGTAGTTTGTCTAGGGAAATATTTGTTGCTACTTCTTTTGGCATTCTAGCATTCTTAAATGTTACAGGTCCGCCTAGCGAGATAAGAAAATTCATTTCTATACATTGTTTTGCTGTTTCAACACTACCGCTGTAACAATGCATAATCCCGCCAACTTCCGCTGCATTTTCTTCTTGCAGAATACGGACTACATCACCTGTTGCGTCGCGATTATGAATGATGATTGGCAGTTCTACTTCTTTTGCCAGTTGTATCTGTTTACGGAACAACTCTTGCTGTATATCTTTCGGTGATTTATCCCAGTGGTAATCGAGACCGGTTTCTCCAATGCCGACGACTTTCGGATGGGCTGACAACTCTTTGATCCATTGTAGATCGCTATCAGTGCAATCTATTGCATCGACAGGGTGCCAACCAATAACACCATAGATGAATGTGTATTTTTCTACTAATTCCATAGCTTTGTTGATAGTTTTTGTATCAAACCCAACTACGATCATTTTTTCTACGTTTGCATCAATAGCACGTTGAATGACTTCTTCCACGTCTTCTTCGTATTGATCTGCATTTAAATGAACATGTGTATCAATAAACATAGTATCTCTCCTAACACTGTTTTCTATTCTATTGTCTTTGATTGTGTCTTTCATCTCATTTGTATTACAGTTGTGTAACAAATAGTTTGTTTATTCCGTCTACGTGCTTCGGAACGCTTTACCGCTAGACATGCTCAAGCATTAGCGAGGAGCCGGTAAACTTTTAGTATTTATAGGTTTGTTGTAACATGTGCGACATAAAGTTAAGCAAAGTGGTATATCATTTTCTAGGGTAAAGGACGTTGCATTTGATGTTTGGACTAAGAAAAGGACACGGAAAAAGTATATACTTCTTCATTTTCTATAACTAGACATGTCGCGTAAGCTTTCTAGCAAAACAACTGTTTAATACCGTCTCTTTCCTACCAAGTCGCCAAACCTTTACATAACAAGCAATAATCCCTCATGCGCAACTACATAACTCCGCATCCTACTCTTCAACCACCTAATTGATACCTAAACAAAAAAACTGCCAACAGAAGTCATTGATTCTGACCTCTACTGACAGCTTTATTTACATGACCAATTACTTTACTTGTGCTCCATTCTCTAATGCCGGATCAACAGTAGCAAGTTTTAGCACACCGTCTTTTTCGCCTGCTAAAATCATACCTTGTGATAATTCACCACGTAGTTTAACTGGCTTCAAATTCGCAACGACGATTACTTTCATACCTACTACATCCTCAGCACTGTAATGTTGCGCAATGCCAGACACTACTTGACGCTGCTCATAGCCTAAGTCCACCTGTAGCTTTAATAGTTTGTCGGCTTTTGGCATTTTTTCACACGCTGTGACAGTGGCTACACGCATGTCGACGTTCATGAATGCGTCGAATGTGATTTCATTTGTTTCTTCTTTCATTTCCTCCACCTGTTCTTCCACTTCAGCAGGAGCCGTGATCGCCATTTGCTGACGAATGTACTCGACTTCTACTTCTGTCTCCAGACGCGGGAAGATGGGAACACCTTTATTGATAACAGTTGTGCCCGAAGGAATTGCATAGCCTTCATGTAATGTACTCCAACCTAATGAATCATCAGATAGACCTAGTTGTTCTATCATTTGTTTCGGTGCATTTGTCATGAACGGCTGCAAGAGTACCGCTGTATGATGAAGGGATAATGCCAAGTGATACATGACTGACGCTAATTTCATGCGATCTTCTTCTGATTTCGCCAATACCCATGGAGATGTTTCATCAATATATTTATTTGTACGAGAAATTAATGCCCACACATCGGAGAGAACGACACTGAATTGCATTTTCTCCATAGAGGTCTCGTATTTTTTCACTGTATGCTGAATCATATCGCGTAATGACGCATCAAATTCAGTCGGTACAAGACCTTCTGTCAGAACTTCACCATCGAAGTATTTATTGATCATAGAGATCGTTCGGTTCAATAAGTTTCCTAAGTCATTCGCCAAGTCATAATTAATACGTTCGACAAATGCTTCCGGTGAAAATACGCCGTCTTGACCAAATGGTAATTCACGAAGTAGGAAGTAACGCGTAGCATCAAGACCATAGCGTTCAACAAGCATTTCCGGATAAACTACATTGCCTTTAGATTTCGACATCTTACCGTCTTTCATCATGATGAAACCATGTGCAAATACTTTCTTCGGTAATGGCAAATCGAGTGCCATCAAGAAGATTGGCCAATAAATTGTATGGAAACGAACGATATCTTTCCCCACAACGTGAACGTCCGCAGGCCAGTATTTATTGAATAAAGACTCGTCATCAGACATATAACCAAGTGACGTAATGTAATTCGTCAATGCATCAACCCAGACGTAAATAACATGTTTTGAATCTCCAGGCACTTTAATTCCCCAGTCAAATGACATACGGGAAACAGATAAATCTTCAAGTCCTGGTTTAATGAAGTTATTGATCATTTCATTTTTGCGTGATTCCGGTTCAATGAATGTAGGATTCTCTTCATAATAGGTAAGTAGACGGTCTGCATACTTTTTCATATTGAAGAAGTATGACTCTTCTTCTACTCGGTGAACCGGACGACCACAGTCTGGACAGTTTCCATCTACCAGTTGCGACTCGGTAAAATACGATTCACACGGAACACATTTCCATCCTTCATACTTTCCTTTATAGATATCTCCATTATCAAGGAACTTCTTAAATATCTTTTCAACGATGGTCTTATGACGGTCTTCTGTTGTACGGATCAAATCATCATAAGAAATATCCATCAGTTTCCATAAATCTTTCGCGATGTCCGCAATGCCATCGACATATTTAATTGGAGATAGACCTTCCTCTTCTGCCTTTTCCTGAATCTTCTGGCCATGTTCGTCCATTCCAGTTAGAAATCTGACATCGTATCCACGTAAACGCTTATATCGCGCCATTGCATCTGATGCAATTGTCGTGTATGCAGTTCCTATGTGAAATTTTCCACTTGGATAATAAATAGGTGTTGTGATATAAAATGTTTTTGATTGATTCTCCACGCGTAATTCCTCCAAATAATTAATGTATATTTTCATTTTATAGGATGTTACACAAAAGTGCCATGTTCTCCTCTGAAGCTTATACTTTTATAACTTCTTTTAGCTTGCTCATTGACGACAATTCCCATACTTACAACGTCTCTCATTTTTTACCTGTCAAATAATTAATAAAAATTAATAGTGTTTATTTGAGTTATGATGATTGACGATTATTGGAAGAGTTGGTATGATATTTAACAGACAAGAGAATCATGTCGAATTTTGGCGAATGTTAAATTTGGAGTGTAGGAGGAATTCTTTCCATGAAGTCTACTGGAATTGTAAGAAAAGTTGATGAGCTAGGCCGTGTTGTGATCCCGATTGAACTTCGTCGTACGCTCGGTATCGAGCAAAAAGACGCGTTAGAAATATACGTGGACGACGATAAAATTATCTTGAAAAAGTACATGCCTAATATGACATGTTCTATTACAGGAGAAGTATCGGACGATAACCTTCGTTTGATCGATGGTAAATTAATTTTGAGCCCTGAAGGTGCAAAGCAATTGATGGATGAAATTCAAAACAAAATCAATTGATTGACAAAAAACCTGAACATGTATACGTTCAGGTTTTTTCGTCTTATTCCACGTGATATGCCTGATAAACATCTCGTTTACTCAACTCACGAACATCTGCCACTTCCTTGATTGCATCTTTCGAACGAACTTCCTTTTCTTCTATTATCTGCTCGACATGCTGTTTAATCGATAAATCTGTCCACCAGGCAGTCGCGATTTCGAGTTGCACGTTTTGATTACCTTCCACAACCAAACAGAACTCCCCTCTGATTTCATTGGATTCTGCCCACTCAATTGCTTCTGCAATCGTTCCTCTTAAGAACTCTTCAAACCGCTTCGTCAATTCACGGGCCATCACAATCTTCCGTTCATCTCCAAATTGTTCTCCTAAACCGCGCAATGTTTGTTTTAAACGATGTGGGGCTTCGTAAAATAACAATGTTTCTTCATAGTGCTGTAATTTCTCAAGCTGTTTTTTTGATTCCTTCTTTTGACGCGATAGAAATCCGAAAAACAGAAATGGTTGCGGTGTAATACCTGAAGCTACTAATGCTGTAATAGCTGCATTCGGTCCCGGCACGGGAACGACAGCAATTCCTTTTTCAATCGCCAATTCCACGAGATCTGCACCAGGATCTGAAATACATGGCATTCCCGCATCACTGACAATGGCAATATCCTTCCCTTCTTGAAGGAGTTCTATAATTTTTTCTCCCGCCACACGCGTATTATGCTCGTGATAGCTGATCATTTGTGTGTTAATCTCAAAATGATTACATAATTTAATCGTATTACGCGTATCCTCCGCCGCAATATAATCTGCTTCCTGTAAGATCCGGACTGCACGGTATGTCATATCTTCGAGGTTGCCGATTGGTGTGCCTACGATGAACAATTTTCCGAACTCTGTTGCTTCGGCACTCTTTTGTGACGTAATCATGTGGACCGCTCCTTTTTTATATAGTGTTCTTTTTGTTTTCGGGTTAATTGCTTAAACTGATATTCTGCTTGCATCGCTTGTCGCTGTGTTTCAAATGATTCTTGATAAATGTACTTTACAGGCAGACGCCCTCTCGTATACTTTGCACCTTTTCCTTCATTATGTACACGCAAGCGGCGTTCTAAGTCATTCGTATATCCAGCATAGTATGATCCATCATTACATGTCAGCACATAGAAGAAATGTTCATTCTTCTCCATACAATAACTGCCTCACTTCTTCTGTATACTCTCCGTTTTCTCGATAGACATATAAAGGAGGAAGAATTTTAAGATCAGGTTTTCCATCCTTAATTGCCTCGATCAATAGTGTATTCGCTTCTTTCCCTTCTTTCGGATAAACAAAACGAATACGCTTCGGTTCTAGTCGATACTGTCTCATGGATGTGATGATGTCTAGGAGTCTACCGGGACGGTGGACAAAAGCAGCTTTTCCACCTTGTTTCAATAATTCACTTGCAGACTTTACTGCTTGATCAAGTGTAAGCTCCACTTCATGCCTAGCAATCGTATAATACTCACTTTTATTTCTAGCACTTGCTTCATTTGCCGGGAAATAAGGCGGATTGCATGTGACGGTATCATATAACTCATAACCGATTTTTTTTGCAATACCTATGACGTTCCCGTTTTCAATGGTAATCTGTTCTTCCAAACCGTTTAGCGCTATACTTCTTTGTGCCATATCCGCTAAACGTTCTTGCAATTCAATACCAATGATTTCACCTTTCGTCCGAGCACTCATAAACAAAGGGATTACACCGTTACCTGTGCACAAATCTACAACCTTTCCTCCACGGATCGGCATATAGGCAAAACGAGCCAACAAAACTGCATCTAGCGAAAAGGAAAAAACAGA
The DNA here is from genome assembly GCF_002743155.1 of Sporosarcina sp. P1. NCBI lineage: Bacteria > Bacillati > Bacillota > Bacilli > Caryophanales > Caryophanaceae > Sporosarcina > Sporosarcina sp. P1. The sequence continues at coordinate 12,436 of NZ_PDYS01000016.1, read as the reverse complement.
AGGACTTTGAATGATGCGTAAATCCTCCGCTAATAAATAGTCTAGTCGTTCATCACTTTCTAGGTTCACAATCTACACTCCTTTAATCAAAAGAAAAAGCCAATACCTAAAAATAGGAATTGACCTCTCAACCGTTCTGTTTATTTAAGAATGACAGGCAGAATAGACAATCTTCGCCTTTACGGCTACTGCCATAGTGGACATTGCACACATGGAAACCTTCATTGTACAAACGAGCTAGATTGTCTACGCCTTCGCCCACGTCAAGCTTCTTTGGACGTTCATCACGCGCGGCCTCTTCTATTTCTTGTGTAATCTTATCGATTTCATCGAGTCGCGTTCGTAGATGATGGTTTTCCAGACGAAGCGAGTGGTTTTCTTCAGTCATCTCTGCAACAAATCCAATAAGTTCCCTGAATTGTTTTTGCATAGAATCCAACTGTTGTTCAAAATCCATTACCCTGTCAAGGAAGTTCACTTCTTTCAACTGTTCCACCTCATCATTTAGTCAATTGAGCTGTTTCTTTCTGTAAATCCTCAATCTCACTCCACGCATATTCCACTACTCGTTCAAATGCCGGCATATTCACTTGAAGCACACGCTCCAATAAGTTCAGTCCGACTACCTTTCCTACTCCATCTTGTGTCACTACTTGTTTACCAAGATCGGGCATTAGCGCTTTCGCTTCTTCATATTCATCATTTTCATACTTCAAGCAACACATCAAGCGACCGCACAGACCTGAAATCTTCGATGGGTTCAGTGAAAGGTTTTGATCTTTTGCCATCTTAATGGATACCGGCTCAAAATCTCCTAAAAATGTTGAACAGCAAAGCATTCTACCACATGGACCAATCCCACCTAGCATTTTCGCTTCATCACGTACACCGATTTGGCGCAATTCGATTCTCGTCCGGAAAATCGCAGCAAGATCCTTTACTAGATTGCGGAAGTCCACGCGACCTTCAGCAGTAAAGTAAAAGACAATTTTATTACGGTCAAATGTATATTCTACATCTACTAAACGCATATCTAATTGATGTTCTATGATTTTTTCAGCGCAGACATCAAACGCTTCATTTGCCTCTTGCTCATTCTCTTTCACACGTTCACGATCACCATCATCTGCAAGACGAATGATCTTTTTCAGTGGCAGGACGACATCTTCATCATCTATTTCATTACTTCGACTGGCTACTTTACCGTACTCTACGCCTCTTGCGGTTTCCACAATGACATAGTCGCCAATTTCAATTGGCATATCCAAGGAATCAAAATAATATAATTTCCCCGCCTTTTTAAAGCGGACGCCTACGACTTTAAACAAACAATAACCCCTCCTGCATAGTAAGCACCAATTGTTCTAGTAAAAGCGTACGATTCATATTTTGATGCAATCGTTTTTTCGCCTGCAAGACGGCATCTATTTTAACAGTTAAACTGCTATATGCGTTTTTTACAGAGTGTCCCGTGAAAACTTCTAATTGATCGGGATAGGATATAGTCGACTGCAAACCCGCTTTTATCGCCACAATATCACGGTATGCGAAGAGAAGCAAATCAAGCCCTTGTTCACAATCACTTTTTTCCTTCATGAAAGGCATCCAATCCGTCTGAATGAACAGCAATGCCTCTCCTGGAGATCGCTGTTCGATTGCTTCTACTAATTTTAACACTAATTTCCGTCTCTGTACAAAGGAATCTTCTTGGGCCATCTCATAAGCCACTTCGACATTTGCTGTCATCATCGTTACAGTGGATGCCATAGAAACTGTAACTCCTTTTTCCACGAGACTTTCAATACTATTTTGGCGATTCATCGGCTGAAGTGAAATACGCTGACAACGTGATTGAATCGTCGGCAAAATGGATGTATAGGAATCCGTAAGCAAGATAGCTGTAACACTTCCTTCAGGTTCTTCAAGAAATTTCAGCAATGTATTGGCTGCGGAAATATTCATTCTTTCCGCATGAACCATTACATATACTTTCCGTCCTTCTTCATACCCTTTTTTCGTCATCTTCATAATCAATTCAGACATTTGATCCTTTTTGATATCCTGTCCATCCGGTCTAATCCATACTACGTTCGGATGATTACCCGATTCTATACGTTTGCACGAATGACATGTTTCACATGGAACATTTTCTTTTGGATTCATGCATAATAGCAATTTCGTAAAATATTGCGCAACCGCTTCTTTGCCTGCACCATTTGAACCGTCAAATATATAAGCATGTCCTATACGCTGTCTTTTGTGAATCATAGTTAATTTATCGATAACTGGTTTCTGAGACTGCAATGCATGGTCGTGCAACTTCTGTGACATGCAAGCTCCTCCTTAGTTAGTAAAGTTGTTGCAAAAAAACCGTGCTACATGTAAGTGCGGCACGGGATCACGTATATAAATTGATCAGAAGACCTTTGATTTCACCTATTTTGGCAAGTAAATCAATGGATGATTCTTCTTCATCCAACAGCGCTTCCGTCAACGCCATTAGTTTTTCATCTATTGTTTGGACAAGATTCAACCGGCGACCTTCACCAAATTGGTTCCATGTATGAGATTGTGTTAACTCAATACCTGAATCTACTGCTTCTTTCAAAAAGCGTTTGATCAACATCTTATATTTTGCCATGTCACGTAAATTTCGAGACCTCGCGAGACGATCTCCAGCACTTGAGATATCCCCAAATAACCGTGCGATCTGTTCTCCTTGCAGACGCGATCCTTGTTTTTCTACCATTTGTCCAAACTTGGCATTACTTTGTGCATGCCGAAGTGGATCAGGCGATAACTTATCCATCCCTGTACGGTATTCACCATTGACTTTCATCAGCATTCACCTCTAAATCAAAAATGGTGGAACTGTTCAATTGGCAAGACAAATACAGTAGCTCCGCCTACTTCTACTTCAATTGGATACGGAATATATGAATCCGCATTACCGCCCATTGGTGAAACTGGTGCGACCATTTGATCCCGAGAACGGCAATTATCACGAATTAAATCCAGTGCCTTGGAGACTAACTCATCTTCCACACCCATTAGAAACGTTGTGTTACCTGCGCGAAGAAATCCACCTGTACTGGCTAATTTTGTGTTCCGAAAATCACTTTTAGTCAATGCGGAAGATAATCGGTTACTGTCCTGGTCCTGTACCACTGCTACAATCAGTTTCAATGTACTCTCCCCTTTTCCGATTTCTCATAAAAACATATATCTTCTTTATTATATCACGAATTCTTATGTAAGTTGACTTCTGAACTTACAATTTGCCAAACATTTTCAACCACTTGTGCTGGTAATTGTTGAGCGTCTACCACTCGGATTCGCCCTTCATTCCGTAGCATCACTTCTTGATAACCTTTGTACACTTGCTCATGAAATTCCACTTTTTCTAAATCCAGACGGTTCTGTTCACGGTCTTTATCTCTCCATATTCGGGCTAGTCCTACTTCAGGCGGCACATCGAAGAAAATTGTGCAATCCGGCATATATTCCTCAATCGCGAACAAGTTGATTGCCAGTACTTCATCAATGCCTAAATCACGTGCAAATCCTTGATATGCCAATGAACTGTCAATGAAACGATCGCATAATACAATTTTGTTCTGCTTTAGTGCAGGTATAATTTTCTCTACTAAATGTTGTCTGCGCGCGGCTGCATACAACAATGCTTCCGTCTTGCCGTCCATCGCACTGTGATTTGAATCCAAGATGACTTCACGAATTTTTTCTGCAATAGGAATACCACCTGGTTCTCGTGTCATGACCACATCTTGCCCTTGTGCCTTTAGGCGTTCTGCAATTTCTTGCAATACGGTCGTCTTACCAGCCCCTTCCGGCCCTTCAAAACTAATAAATAATCCTGCCATCTTCTTATCCCCTATCTATTCCAGAACTACTTTTACTTTTTTCGTCTCCATATTGATTGCTCCTTGAAATCTACAGCCAGCCATTAAAAGATCTTGTATTTGTTCGGTGTGCTCTTGGCTAATACGTTCTCCAGCACATAAAAGAGGTATACCGGGTGGATATGGAATAATCGCGTCTGCTGCTACTTTTCCCGTTGCTAACTGGATATGTATCCACTCCGTATCCATCATATGAAGCTGAGTTGCTGTATATACTACCGATGACGGAGAACTGATCGATAAAAAGTTGTTGACCCGTATTGAAGTAGCTTTTTTCACCGTTACACAGTCCATCGCTCGTTTAAATTTTCCAATTATGTCAGCGCATCGTTCTTCATCCCCCGCCTTCACCAAGGGCAATACAAACAACACTTGATACACATCCGCCAATTCTGAATAAATTCCCTGCTGCTCCAATGCTTCCTGCAAGGCGTATCCCGTATGACCTGTAGCACGGATCAGCAACTTTAGTTTATCGTCAGTCTCCACCACTTCGACGCACTCTATATTACACAGACCTTGAATTAAATTATTTCGGTATATTTGAAAGATTTTATAGTGATCTTCACTATACGTCTCTGCATAATACCTTGCATCATCCAAAGAGGCCATCAATAAATAGGATGGACTGCTCGACTGTAGCATCTGGAGAAAATGTGCTACTCTTTCCCCCTTCACAAATTTCGATCGAACATGTAAAAAAGAAGCCATCGTCATGGCGGGTAATGTTTTATGCGCAGACTGAACGACCAGATCTGCTCCGAGTTCAAGTGCACTCTTGGGAAATGCATCATTTACTATAAAATGTGCACCATGCGCTTCATCAATGAGAATCGGTATACTGTGGCTATGACATACTTCTACAATCTGTTTTAAATCTTTATTTATTAATCCGTAATAAGTAGGTGTGGTGAGAACAGCCGCTTTCACATTCGGATACTGCTTGAGTGCTTCATTTACAGACTTCAATGATACCGTTCCAGCCGTCTGCGTCTGTTCATCCCAATCCGGAGATAGAAACACTGGATTCGCACCTGTCAGTTCCAGCGCATTGAATATCGATTTATGTGCATTACGTTGCACAATTACCAAGTCTCCCGGCTGAACTGTCGCATACAGCATAGCCAGGTTCCCTACAGTCGAACCATTCACCAGAAAGAAACTCCGTTCACTTTCATAAAGACGCGCCAACTTGTCTTCTGCTTCTTTAATCGCTCCTGTCGGTTCATGTAAGTCATCAAGTCCTGTCAGTTCCGTCAGGTCATAGGCAAGTGCTTGGCGTACAGCTGCCGGCAAATCAGATAATGCGCCACCTTTATGTCCGGGTACATGGAATGAAACGGGTTTCCTATTATGGAAATTCTCCAATGCCTGCACAAGTGGACGATCTTGATACTTCATCATACGCACTCCTTTACTTTCATTTAGTATAGCAAAAAGCGACACTCCTGACTAAGGGAGTATCGCTTTTCATGTCACATCATAGTGTTTACGCGCTGTTAACTTAGCTTATAGGCTTTAACTGACACTTCTTATTAGCGTGAGGCAGCAGCTCTAAGACGAAATTCTGTTGTTTGATGCCTGAATTAATCGCTCTACGTAGAAATGTGGAACCCGAGTCCAGTTCACATCTTGTTGTTGCTTACGAACTCTTACATATTCCTTCAACATCGATCCTATCGACTCTTCCTTAATAAATAACTGCGTATAGTCATATTCTTTACTATACATCATAGCTTCATGTAAAGACCGGGCCATCTCCAACCAGTGTTCTTGATGAGCGTAACACGAGCTTTCTAAAATTGTCGCTTCGATGAATGTCTCAATTTGCTCTTCCTGTAACGCTTCACTTTTCACATGTAATACTTTCTTTAACGCATCTTCCCATTGATCTTTCTGCAACAGTAGTCTTACATCTACGAGTGTGACAAATGGGTGTGGTTGAAGATCTTCTACGAAATACTCTTGTATTTTTAAAAAGACGATTTCTGCTTTTTCTAGACAACCTTGTTTCAAGTAAATGAATACTTCAAATGCATATAAAAAATCTTTCCAATAGCGATCTTTTGTATATAATAATGCACTCTGCAACGTTCTATGCGCTTTTTCCATCTCGCCATTTGCCATATGTAGCTTACAACTCAATACATACATAGGAATTAGCAGACCCGGATCTTGGAAGTGATGAGCTGACAGAAGTGCTTCTACCTGATGTTCTCGAGATTCTTTCATTAAACCTTTCATGTACAATATCTCCGCCTGAATTCCGTGATAATAACCGACGATAGAAAGTTTATTTCTTTGGCAGGATTGACGTTTCAATTGCAATTTTCGGTATTCATGGATGGCCGACTTTTTATAAGAACCTAATGGCGTACGTGACAACGTAGGTTCCGTTTTATTGAACTGAAGTGGCATTAAATACAATTTGGAATGCTTCTGCACTTGTAAATCAAAACCTTTTTGGAGCCACTCTCCCACTTCTGTCACTCCACCCATTCGAATGATTGTGATGTAGGACTTGATTAAGAAATAATCGTAGGCAGCAGATTGGCTTCTTACGATAAAAGCATTCCATTCTTTCCGATTCTCTTGTGCTGTCATTTTGCTTGTGACAAGATCCGCTGCATCCACTTGGTGCTCGGCAAGAAGAGAAAAAGCATACAGTAACTGAAGATCTAAAGTTAATGGAATATGTGCTTCTTCAAATTCGTGGCACCAAGCTAGGAAAGTCGAAGTTTCTCCATTCCTAACAATGTCTTCGCCGTAATTCATCATCCAAGTGATAGCAAGTGGATACGCCTTTCCTAACAAAGCATGTGTGATTGCACGCACAATATCACCTTGCTGAAAGTATATTCCTGCTGCTTTTTTATGCAACTTGAATACAAACTCCCTTGGGTAGGTTTGTTGCAAGTTTTGCTGTAAAGCTATAGCGAAAAGAGGATGATAACGATAACGTGCGTTTTTTTGTGTGTCCATCTCTATGAAGAAACCCTTTCCTTCTAAATCCCTTAAATGAACCAGACTTTCTTTATTCCCAAGTAGTGCGTCACATACTCTTTGATCCATAGTGCTCAGAATGGATGTTGCTAATAGGAAATGCTGTGCCGAGCTGGAAAAGTCATCCCACAGATCATTCATTAACACATTCATAGTGTACTGCTGGTGCCTGCTAACATGCTGCAGATCACATGTATCTTGTGACTGTACAACATTACGTAGTCCTGCAGGCCAACCTTCTGTCTGAATGAATTCTTGCCATACTGATTGCTGCTGTTGAGGTTGTTTTTTCAAAAACACTTTCATATCTACAGTCGTAAAACGCAGATGCTGCATTTTGACTTCAGTAACAGTAAATAAAGATTGCCAGAGTGCAAGTGTAAAGGGAGGGAGATGACGACTGGCGAAGCAAATTTTCAATGATTCGGGCAAATCCATTACAAAATACTGGATCATTTCCAAGAGTTCTAGAGCAGTAATATGATGAAAGTCATCGATAATTAATCGAACTCGTTTTGTCATTACACTACCTAGTTCTTTGTAGAAATCCCACATCGTATCCAGTTCGTCACGGTCTGCATTGGCAAGTTTTTGTTGTAGTTTCTCTTGTGGAAGCAAATTGCATGCCGAGTAGACAGTATAGACGATATATCGAAAAAATTGGACAGCATCATTGTCGGTTTCATCGACTTTCAGCCATGCGATGTTTTCATCCAAGTTGTCCGACCAATGAGACAAAAATGACGTCTTTCCGTAACCAGTTGGAGCAGTAATAAATAGTACTTTGGATTGCACAGCTTCATATTGGACAGTAACCATATTCTCTCTGCTAATCCACTCTTCACGCTTGGCAGGTTTTTGTATTTTTGAGGCTAACAACGTGATCATGAAAGTCACCTCCTAATCGATAGTAGTTATCCTGTCTACTGCCAATCCTTGGCCTGTAATATTGCTTGAGTCCGTGAGCTGACGTTGAGTTTTTTATAGACTTTCGATAAGTACACTCTTACAGTTCCCTCTGAAAGAAAAAGCTGTTCGGCAATTTCCCTGTTGGATAGGCCTGCAGCAAGCGCTTTAATCAACTCTTCCTCGCGGGAAGTCAAATTTGGTTTACTATGGTGATGAATAGCTACGGGACGAATAATTTGATCGGTCCGTAACGACTGGGCAAAAACAAGTGGTACGGTTTTCCATTGTGGTTGTTCAAAGTTCATTCGACTTTTTATATAACTCATCAGCACTGGATGTAAAGCCTTTTCATCTAAAAACAAGCGTTTATAACCTAATCTAACTGCCAATTCCAGTGCGTCATGAAGTATATCAATTGCTAACTTTTTCTTGTTGTTTCTCCACATACAGATTGACCGTAGTATTTTCACCTCGATAATAGTTGTCATTTGAAATTCTTCTTTAGCTTCTTGTGTGACTCGATCAATATAATATAGTGCTTTTCGCGTATTACCTTTCATCATATGCAGTCTTGCTTTTACAAGCATCCAGAATTCCAAACAAGGTTCGGCTTGCTGATGTATTAAGTTGGATAATTTATTTAATTCAAACTCTGCACGATCGAAGGATCCTTCTCGAATATAACCTAGTGCCTTCATTGTAATTAAAATACATTGCCAGTTAGTATTAACCATTGATTCCATTGCATAGTTCAGTATGCCCTGAGCTTTGACAAATTGTTCATCAGCCAAATAAATTTTAGCTTGTAAAATGTACATCGGTACAGACAAGCCTGGATCACTATGACGATCAGTATAATCCATAGTTTTTTTCATATATTGTTCAGACTCGAATAATAGATCCATTTCATAGAAAACTTCAGCTTGTATACCTTGACTGTATTCTGCCAGATTATGTGCAAGGAACATATTACTTCGCAAGATATTATTAAATGTAGGAAGTCGTTTGATGGAGTTTAGCTTCCCTCTGTTGCCTAAACTGGTTCTTAATAATTGTGGTTCAAAATGGTTGTAAATCATCGATACATTTCTCCATCGGGAATCCGCAGGCATTGAGCAATCATGAATTCTTCCCTGTAAATATGAGTTTTTTTCCTTTTTCACTCCATGAAGCGTAAACAACATAAACTTTTTTACACTGTCGAACATCAGCGAAGCATCTTCGAATGAATCTTTCTCTTTCCAACTCGTTTTTTCATGCCTACGTTCAAGCTCTCTGATAATCGACTCCGCTTTATCCATTTTATACTGAATAGCTAGATTGATTGCATATACTACAAGCGTTTCCACATGGAGTTCAAAAGAATTTTTACGCAGCACTATGACCCACCGCATGAACAGCTCAGTCTGATTTGATGAAAAGATATTTACTAGATTCTCTTCTATCCAACGATCGGCTACATCAAATAATTTCCCTTCGATCGCTAGCTCGATTCCTGTTTCATAATCTCCTTGTTCATACTCAACGTGAGCTGCCTTACCGTAAATTTCTGTTATACAGTCTTTCGAAAAACGTTGATGCATTTCATTCTGTAGAGCAATTGAAAAAAAATTATGGTATCTGTACGTTAGTTGATTGCCCTTCAAACGATTGATAAACAGACCCCTCTTCTCAATCTCTCTCAATACTTCTTCACTATCTTTACGATTCAATACCTGATTACAACTTTCCGGTGTTATATATTTCAATACCGATGTACGAATGAGAAAATCTTGCATAGAGGGAGTGAGACTGAATAAGGCTTTAAATAGTAAGTAATTTGTCACGATAGGCGAAAGAATGGAGGAATCTTTTGCTTTCCATTGGGGATCTTCTTCTGATTCAGTTAAATTTATCAATTGAATACCTAAAGGCCAACCTTCTGTAATTCGCAATACTTGCTGATAATAAAAGATTGTATGACTCGATTTAAGAGAACGCTTATCGTAAAATTCACGTACTTCATCTAATTGGAATTTAAGTTGTTCAATACCAACCTCGTACACCCAACCCTTCATCCTCCATTTAGAAATGATTAGGGGTACTTCACTACGACTTATTATAAAAACCTTTACGTGATGTGGTAAATTATCGATGAAGCGATTCATCATTTTATGAACAGCCTGATTCGCAACCTTATGATAATCATCCAGAATAAGTATGGTTCTTCCAGATTGGTTACTGAGTTCATCCAACAACATATCAATAATCATAGAATAGGGCGGGGTTGTTTTGACGAAAGACAATAACTTTTCTGCATTAATTTTAGTCCCACTTTTCTCAATTGACATGATCACGTAAATCCAAAATCGAATGGGATCATTATCCATTTCGTCTAGCGTCAACCACGCCGCATGATCTCTCGTATATGCAATTGATTTACTTACAAGCATGGACTTTCCATATCCTAGGGGTGCTCGTACAATAGTCAATCGCGTTAGTTTCTTATTTTCAAGCAAATCTATATGTCTTCTGTCGATAATTTCATTATCAGCAATAGGCATTTTAATCTTTTCATCTGAGCCGTTGTTGATCACTGATCTTCACTCCTTTCTATCACTCATGAAAACCTATCTAAGCATCTACTGATTTATAATTTCCAATTCACTCAATATCTGAGTTGAAAAATATTTCTCCTATCGGCATATTAAGAACATCCGAAATCTTTTTCATGGTTTTAGCACTTGGATAATAAGCACCGTTTTCTATTTTGGATAAAGCTGTACGACCGATTCCTACTTGCTCTGCCAGTTCCGCTTGAGTTAAATTCATCTTCTTTCTAATCTCTTTTATATTGTTGGCAAACATCTAATCCAACTCCCCACTTTTGCTCTATAATTTGTGTCTATTTGTAGTGTCATTAATATTAAATATATTTCTATTGGATAAGTAATATATGTCTCTTCATTCTTTTTGCCTAATGCTATATATTCTTAATTATTGGGTCGCCAGTATATAAGCTCACTATCAATTGTAGGTTGTACTAGTTAATCATATTTTTTTTTACAAATATTTTCGTATTAGAGAATAGAGTAAAATTCTTAGAATAAAATTTTCTAGAAACTTTCCATTCCATTAAACGCAGAGAACACTTTATACAATTAATTCACAATATTTGTTTAGCTTTACAACACATTTTATGTCTAAATGTTTTTTTTGTCAACACTTAAACTTTGTTTTCTATCAAAAAAGTCTATATAATCTGTTAATCATCTTACCAATATTATGGAAATTTGAAATAAATCTGCTAAACAACCACACTAGTTGCAATATCCAATTAAAAATAGACTTTTAATCATTTTTGATTTTAGTCTTTGTGCCTACTTACGGTAAATAATAAATGTGAAGTGACACGACACACTATTAAATCTATTTTGAATATTTCTCTGCTAGCTATTTCTTTATATTTATTAAGGTATCGGTTATGATAGATATACAGTTAGAACGTCAAACTTAGACATATTAAGGTGGGTGAAGAAATTGAATGAGTTTGGGAAACGCTTGCGGAAACTCCGAGAACAAAAAAAAATGACATTACGTTATTTGGCTGAACGTGCTAATCTTAGCTATTCCTTCATTGCTTCATTGGAAAAAGGAAGATATAACCCTTCACGTGAATCAATTTGTGCATTAGCGTCTGCATTAGATGTGGATAGGAATGAACTACTAATATTGGCCGGCTTTATACCAAATGATAAGTCTGATCAAGTATATATTTCTTCAAAAGACGAACTAAATACTAAAGAAATGGCTCTTGAAAAGTTATTAGAAGAAAAGGTTTCTTACAATGGCATACAACTATCAACTTTAGAGAAAAATGCTTTATTGGCTTTCGTAAAAACCATGGTCAGTTTAAAAAAATAATCTTTTCACCCATCTTTCATTTTACTAACAATACTCAATAGTATTCTCTGTCATTCTACTATATAATAACTGTAGAATGATTTTTCTATTTACGGTTTTGCACATTAAATTAAATCCTTTACTTTATTGAAATTAGCGTTCAGGTACTTGCTAAATGGATAATTATTTATGGTCTCTCTCCCGTCGATCCAGTCTTTAAGCTAGTTAAAAAGGAGATGAACAATATGCCGGCTTATATAGTTAATGAATATTATGTCTTTACTTCTTATGAAGATTTGTCTTCCCTTATTTTTGATATTATCCATTATTCTCTTTTACCTGTACAACAGGACCGACATTCATTTTCAATTCTTACTGGTCATCTGGACATTATTAGACTTAAATTTCAATGCGACAATGGGCTCTGTATTAATGTACGCTACGAAAGCGAAGACGATATTTACTACTCCGTATGATTATCCGGCTACAATTGAATTGTATTAAATAGAAATAATCGCTATCAAATCCATGGGCTTTCCGACATGGATTGTTTTTTTTTGACTCATTTGTCTAGTGAGTATTACTGTGATAAAACACAAAAAAGCCACTCCCCAAAGGGAATGGCTTCGCATGCCTAGCAACGTCCTACTCTCACAGGGGGAAACCCCCAACTACCATCGGCGCTGAAGAGCTTAACTTCCGTGTTCGGTATGGGAACGGGT
>NZ_PDYS01000015.1:0-72770 GCF_002743155.1 Sporosarcina sp. P1 | reverse complement strand
GCCGACTCCTGAGGGATCAGCGTGCGTCTTGAGACCCTGGACGTAGCAAAGCGAAGGAAGCGGCTCAAGCCACGCCCCTCGGAAAGCGTGCCTTTCGGAGTGCAGGGAAACGCGGTGAGATAGTTATGTCTCAGTCTCGCTTATTCTACTATATAACCATCCCGCATCGTAATAACCCGATCAACATATGGTAGCATCTCTTCATCATGCGTCACCATCAATGTCGTTAAGTTTAATGTACGTGTTAGTTCTTGCAATAATTCCATCACACCTTTTGAGCGTTTCGTATCAAGACTTGCAGTTGGTTCATCCGCAAACAAGATTTTGGGACGATGGATGATCGCACGAGCAATCGCCACACGTTGACGCTCTCCTCCTGATAAGGAAGAAGGATAAGCATCTTTGCGGTGCTGCATTTCAACTAACTCTAACATCTCATCTATTGCTTTGGCCTGTTCTTTTTTACTCATTTTCGTTTCTGATACGTCAAGCATCAACTGCAGTTGCTCTTCCACCGTCAAAAAAGGAACTAAGTGGGACGATTGAAAAACAAATCCGAAGTCTGTTGCACGAACGTGGCGAACCTCTTCCTGACTCATCTTCGTCATGTCTTTCCCTTCAAATAAAATCTCGCCGCCAGATGCTCTTTGCAAACCTGCTGCAATCGTTAAGATAGTTGATTTTCCAGAGCCGGAAGGGCCAATCAACGCGGTGATTTCCCCTTCCTTCAACGATAAATCCACACCTTTTAATATCTCTTCTTCAATTTCTCCATTGGAAAACGTCTTTTTCACTTTATCAATTGTAAAGGCAGACATATTACATCTCTCCTTGTTGAATCGCTTGAAGCGGTTCAATATTTTTCACTTGGATTCCTGAAATGGTAGCACCGATAAAACCGACTACCATAAATACTGCTGATAGCATCAATACGGTGTCCATCGTTAAGTGGAACGGCATGCCTTCAGGGGCAATTAAACTAAATGCTTGGCTGAGCGCAATGGACAATACGAGTGAAATAGCGGTAATGACTAGCATCTGATACCAAATCATCTTGAATAACGAAATCGTCTTCATACCAATCGCTTTCAATATGCCGTACAATCCGATCTTCTGAACATTCATCATATAGAAGAAAATTGCAAACAGCATACCACTGATTATGACTAGGAACCAGACGATCATATTCAATGACATCTGCTCTGCACTGTAACTTGGAATTGCATTTAAAAACTCTTTATTTGAAAATGAATCTAATGCGCTTAGTGTTGGTGCATCTTTACCTGGGATGAAAATTGTCTGCATTTCCATCACTCGATAGATTTCCTGATAGTTCGTCATCCCGATGAAAGCAACGGGTGCGTGACTGTACTTTTGTTGATCAACAAACCCTTTAACAACGAACTCTCCACTGAATTGATTATTCGTTAAGACGTCACCAACTTGAATTCCATCTTCTTTTAAAGAACTATCCAGAACAATTTCTCCATCTTTGACGTTTTCAAATAGCTCGGAATCAGTAGAAGCAACAAATGCCACACTGTGCTGCTTATCTTTTGCGTCATTGACGAATCCCATCTGAACCGAAAATGCAGTTGCATCGGGACGGTCAATGAGTATTTGCTTTTGAACTTCTTCATCTATTTTTGAAAGATTGTAGGTCTCGTCTGCATCTTTACTTAAATAAAATTGTCCTTCCGGTAAATCTTTTATCAGCGCTGCATTATCCTGTGATAATCCGTTTGCCAGTCCTGAAATAATAAACGTCAAGAAGCTGACGAGGAATATAATGGACCCGAGAATTAGAAACTTAGTTTTACTCTTCTTCATTTCTTTCCATGCGATTTTCATATTAACGCCTCCGTTTTTATTCTTTATACTCATATATTATCTTACGAAGATGAACGGAGAATGAACGGTATATTACAATGCGTTATTCTTTTTAAAGGGATATAACTTCCTATTTTTCTGACACTATGTGAAAATCATAATAAAAAGGGAGGGATTCGATGATTCGTTTTGAAGATGTTTCAAAGAGTTATGATATGTCACGCTTAGTCGTGGAATCAGTGAATTTAGAAATTCAGCGCGGGGAGTTTCTTGTACTAGTGGGACCAAGTGGTTGCGGGAAGACCACTACGCTTAAGATGATCAACCGACTGATTCCACTTACAAAAGGTACGATTTGGCTCGATGGCAAGCGAATCAGTGATTATCCAATCCATGAGCTTCGTTGGCAAATCGGCTATGTATTACAACAAATCGCCTTGTTTCCGCATATGACAATCGAAGAAAACATTGCAATTGTCCCTGAACTGGTAGGGTGGAAAAAGAAAGATATCCGCGCACGTATAACGGAACTACTTGAAATGGTGGGATTAGATCCCGAAGTGTACCGAAAGCGTAAACCGAATGAATTGTCAGGCGGTCAGCAACAGCGAGTAGGCGTTGTACGCGCATTGGCGGCAGACCCAGATATTCTATTAATGGATGAACCATTCAGCGCACTGGATCCAATTAGTCGCTTGAAACTTCAGGATGATCTGCTGGACTTACAGCATAGAATTCAAAAGACTATTGTATTTGTTACGCATGATCTACAGGAAGCATTTAAATTAGGCGATCGTGTCTGTATCATGAATGAAGGTAAAATTGAGCAAGTTGCAACACCGCAAGAAATTCTCACCAAACCTGCATCACCGTTCGTGCGTGAATTTACAGCATCAGCTGCGGCCCGCACATTTTCCATTGCGGATCATATAGAAGAAATCCCGACAGATTTATCACTGTCTTTTGCAATTCCCATTGATTCTGAATGGGGACCACTCTTGCAGTTCTTAGCTTCTGAAGATCAAGTTGCGATTAAACAAAATGGACAAGTTATTGGTATGGTTACCCGAAAAGGAATTCTACATTTCCTAGCGGAGCAGTCACTGAAAGGAGGAATATCTAATGAATAGTTTTCTAGATGTTCTTCAAAATCGGCGTGGTCAATTACTAGAAGCCCTGATCGAACATATTCAAATTTCATTAATCTCCTTATTAATTGCCGTGTTGATTGCTGTTCCACTTGGCATCTATTTGACAAATCGGCGAAAAATGGCGGAATCTGTCATTGGCGCAAGTGCTGTATTGCAGACAATCCCTTCTCTTGCGCTGCTCGGTCTATTGATTCCCTTATTCGGTATAGGAAAAGTACCTGCAATTATAGCGTTAGTCGTCTATGCGTTGTTGCCTATCTTGCGCAATACATATACGGGCATTAAAGAAGTCGACCCTTCACTTAAAGAAGCAGCGACTGCCATGGGAATGAATACCCGAAAAAGGCTGATGAAAGTCGAATTACCGCTAGCAATGCCGATTATCATGGCAGGTATTCGTACTTCCATGGTACTAATCGTCGGAACCGCAACATTAGCTGCTTTGATTGGCGCGGGTGGCTTAGGTGAATTGATCTTACTTGGAATCGATCGTAATAATCCATCATTAATCGTGCTAGGCGCTATCCCTGCAGCATTACTTGCACTATTCTTCGATTTCCTACTAAAGACATTCGAAGGTCTTTCGTTCAGGAAAGCGATTACCGCATTTGTAACTTTCGTTATTGTAGCGGTCTTGATGATTGCGGCTCCATTCATAGGCGGTAACTCCAAACAAGAAATAGTCATTGGTGCCAAGCTTGGCGCAGAACCCGAAATTCTTATTAACATGTACAAACTATTAATTGAAGACCAAACTGATCTCTCTGTGGAATTAAAACCAGGTCTCGGTAAAACGTCATTCGTCTTCAATGCACTGAAATCAGGAAGCATCGATTTGTACCCTGAGTTTACAGGTACGGCTATATCCGAGTTCTTGAAAGATAAAGCTGTCAGCAACGACCGTGACGAAGTGTATGAGCAAGCTCGAAAAGGATTAGATGAACAATTTAATATGACATTCCTGACACCGATGTCTTTCAATAATACGTATACGCTCGCCGTTTCCAAAGCATTCCAAGAAGAGTACGGACTCAAAACAATTTCTGATCTAGCCGCAGTTGAACGGGCCGTAAAAGCGGGCTTCACTCTCGAATTTAATGACCGGGAAGATGGATACCTCGGCATTCAAAAGCTTTATGACATTACGTTCCCTTCCATCCAAACGATGGAACCGAAGCTGCGCTATCAAGCTATAGAGACTGGCGAAATCAACTTGATGGACGCCTATTCGACTGATAGCGAGCTACGCGAATATGATTTGTCAGTTCTCAAAGACGACAAAGAACTGTTCCCTCCGTATCAAGGCGCACCATTGCTTCGCAAAGAGACGTTGAAGAAGTATCCCGAACTTGAGGATGCGTTAAATAGCCTTGCTGGAATCGTAACGGACGAGGAGATGCGTGAAATGAATTATCAAGTGAACGCGGAAGGTGCTAACGCGAAAAAAGTAGCAGAGGCATTTTTGAGAGAACAAGGGTTGTTGGAGTAGCGCTTACAGTGTGATCGTTGTACGTATTGAGCGGTTACATGGCAGGTATGAGCGCTTGTGCACGCTGATAGGGTGCTTGGACACTCTCTTAGAGCAGTTAACCGAACACGTAGAGCGCTTATACGGATTAATGAGCAAAATCGCACAATACTCGCCTACGCACGACGATATTTATCTATAAAAACCACAAACAGTCACCCGCAGATATACTCTGCCGGTGACTGTTTAATTGTATTCAATTAATCCATCCAAGATACTTCTATCATGGTACGGCCAATCCACTCACGCAACACTTCGTTTGTCGGCCCCATAATAGCACCAGCACGCCCGTCACGGACAAACTTCTCTACCTGACCCGTCATATAACCACGGCCACCTGACACTTGCAACGCTGAATTGGTAACATCAATCACCATATCTGCTGCATGCGTCTTCAGCTGCCATAATGGATATAAACACTCCGATAATTCCTTACCTTCTTTATTACAACGGTCCATCGCTTCTGTTGTACGATACAACATACTACGTGCGCTATCGACTTTAATTTGCGCCTTCGCCAACTCATGACGAATTACTTGATAATCTGTAACGGATGAACCTGTATCTGCGTGTACCCTGCGTTTAGCGCCATCTGTTGCCATATTCAAAGCACCTTGTGCAATACCAACCCAGCAAGCTGCTGAACCTAATAAGAATAGAGGATCGATCGTGTTATCATTGAAATAGCCCATACCGCCTTCGCCACCAATACGGTTTTCAAGAGCAACTTGCACCTCTTTAAAGTTCATCGGACCACTTGCATTGCCGCGTAGCCCCATTGCATCAAACGGAAATGCTTCGACACCCTGCTGATCATTTTCTACCAACAAGAACATCAAATTATCGGGATCATCTGTTTCAGGTGATGTCGTTGCAACTAAATAAAAGTCTGCTTCTCCACCACTTGTGACGAATGACTTTTCTGCATCCAACAAATAACCGTTTGCTTTTCGTATCGCTTTACTACCGATATTCCAGAAGTGCCCTCCTGTCGCTCTTTCGCTAAACGCTAGGCCACCGATTTGCCCGTCACGCAGGCGTGGCAATAAACGTTGACGCTGTTCTTCTGTTCCCGCTTCATAGATCGTATGCGCTGTTGTCATATGCATAACCCAGCACATCGTCGTAGACGGGCAATAATGCGCAAAGCTTTCGGAAAGAACTGCGAATGCTGTGAATCCGTCTTTCAGACCACCCGCTTCAACTGGGATGGTAACAGCCGAATAACCAGACTTCGCCACTTCACGTAAACTTTCGCGCGGATACATTTTCTCTTGATCAGAAATAAGTGCACGCGGTAGCAGTTCTTTCTTGCCTAACGCATGTGCAGCTTTTTGTAATTCTTCATGCCCTTCTGGACAAGTCCACCATTCGGGAATTTGCATAATTCCTTCTTGTTGTTTTTCTTTTTCCATTACAGCATTTTTCATCAAAATTACCACTCCATTTTATCATTTGCCTACCTTTTTATTAACAAGCAAGTAGACAGTTATCTTTCAACTTTATCATTCTTTATGAAATAGTAAAGATTAATATGAAAATTAAATACTATATTTAATTTTCATTTAATAAATATACCTACTGAATTCATTCAACTCTTCAATATAACTTGTCACTTCCACTTCATATACATGTATTGATATCAAAGAATGTACGACAGTATATAAGCTGTGACAGTCCTATCAATTTCTTTGTATGGGTACGATTTATTTATTATTTCTAGTTAACTATTACTTATTTATCACAAATCGACATATTTCTTGTAAAATACACAAAAACACTCGAACATTTCAGACAATACTGTAAAATGTTATAATAAAATGTAAAGATAAGGAGGCATATACGATGAAAAAATGGATGAGTATAGCGCTCTTAAGCTGTATATTATTTCTCAGCGCTTGTGCAGCAACTGATACGAATAAATTGACGATGCCTGAACTTACGGATCGTGAAAAACAAATACTTGAAACAGCTGCCAATATCGCATTTGTCTTTGATTATACAGCTGATCAAAACTATAAAAAGGTAACTCTTTGGGTAGAAAAGTACAAAAAAGGTAAGAAGGTTGCAGAACCGATCAGCGAGTTATCCACTCCGCTGCCTGGAGAATCAACGAAAGGTAGCATCGTTTTGACGGTAACACAAACACTCGAAGAAGAATTATTATTTTCCGCAAGCATAAGCGACGCTAAAGGCTCGGCAAGTGTTCGCAATCAAGAAGAACTAAAGAGTATGAACGACATGGCCACTCTATTTACTACCAATCCACAAGAAGGTTTACTTCTATCAGATAACATGTTGTTGGCTGGTATCATCTATACATCTACGACAGAAGGATCACCGACTAGTACGCTATCTAACGATTTTTATGAACAAAAAGAAGGCTCCTTGGACGAATTAAAAGAATACGACGTGGTTTACGTATTACGGGCTTCATTTGAAAAATAAAAGAACTGGATGACAAGTACACGACTTGTCGTCCAGTTCCTTATTAATAGTTCAATTCTGCAAATACTCTTTCACCGCCTGCGAAACAGTCTTTCCTTCCGCACGACCAGCAACTTCCTTCATTACAACGCCGATTGTCTGACCCATTGATGCGTCTTGCGGAATGCCCAATGAAGCAATCAATTCTTTTACTTCTTCCACATTCATTTGCTTCGGCAAGTAAGATTCGACAATCGCAATCTTCGCTTTTTCTGCTTCCACGATGTCTTCACGATTGGCTTTTTGACCTTCATCGAGCGATTGTTTTGTTTGCTTAAGCTCACGCTGAACGATTTTGATTTCTTCTTCTTTCGTCAGTTCGCGCTTTAATTCAATCGATTCATTTTGTAGACCTGCACGCAATAAATTAATGACGCCTTTTTTCATCGTGTCTTTTTCCTTCATTGCTGTCCTTATATCCGCCATTAAACGATCTTTTAATTCTGACATTGAAATCCCTCGTTTCTATAGTGTTACTCATAGTATACAAAAAAATCATACGTTCAGTCTTGTATTTTCACTCCATCTGGAATTCTGTTCTTTGCTTAGGAGGCATCTTGTTAATACAATGAACTCACAGAAAGTATGCATCCGCCTTAATTGACGAAACTTCCGGTCTGGTTTACACTTTTTAGTAAGTAACTCCTTCATATAGCATAAGGTCTTTAACCTTATCTGTTTGAGGAGTTTTTCGACATGTATATAAAAAGGAGTTCATTATATGAAAAAAAGTGTAGTACTGGCGGAGAAACCTTCCGTGGCACGGGATATTGCCCGTGTACTTAACTGCAATAAAAAAGGTAATGGCTATTTAGAAGGCGATAAATATATCGTGACGTGGGCGCTCGGACACTTGGTGACGCTCGCCGATCCAGAGAATTACGATACGAAATTCAAGACGTGGAAACTAGATGATCTACCGATGATGCCTGAGGATTTGAAACTTACGGTCATCAAACAAACGAGCAAACAATACAATGCCGTAAAAGCGCAGTTGCTCCGCACGGACGTTGCAGATATCATTATCGGTACAGATGCTGGACGTGAAGGAGAATTAGTTGCTCGTTGGATTATCGAAAAAGCGAAGGTTAAGAAGCCGATCAAACGTCTGTGGATTTCCTCCGTAACAGACAAAGCAATTAAAGATGGTTTCGCCCAGTTAAAACCGGGCAAGGCTTACGAAAATTTATTTGAAGCAGCAGTCGCACGTTCAGAAGCCGATTGGTATATCGGTCTTAATGCCACGCGTGCACTGACAACCAAGTTTAACGCACAACTTAACTGTGGACGTGTGCAGACACCTGTCGTTGCAATCATTGCACAGCGTGAAGAAGAGATTAACACCTTCCGCCCTAAAACATTTTACGGCATCGAAGCACAGTCTGACTCGAACTTAAAACTGACGTGGCAGGATGCAAAAACAGGTGATACTCGTTCATTCGACCGTGACAAACTATCTGCTATCGTCAAAAAGTCCGATGGAAAGCAAGCTGTAATTGAAAATATCGAGAAGAAAGCGAAAAAGACATTCTCACCAGGTCTTTACGATTTGACTGAATTACAGCGTGACGCCAACAAAATGTTCGGCTACTCAGCAAAAGATACACTCAACATCATGCAGAAATTATATGAACAACATAAAATACTTACCTATCCACGCACCGATTCCCGTTTCCTTTCAAGCGATCTCGTTGCCACACTTCCTGAGCGTTTGAAAACAGTCGGCATAGGAGAATATCGTTCACTTGCGAATAAAATACTAAAGAAACCGATTAAGACGAGTAAGTCTTTTGTTGACGACAGCAAAGTATCCGATCACCACGCCATCATTCCGACAGAAGAAATCGTATTACTCGACAAATTGTCCGATCGTGAGCGGAAAATATATGATCTAGTCGTCAAGCGATTCTTAGCTGTTCTGTTCCCAGCACATGAATACGAACAATTAACGGTTCATGCAAAAATAGCAGACGAACGTTTCACAGCGCGCGGAAAAACGATTTTGGCTGCTGGTTGGAAAGAAGTGTATAACAACCAATTTGACGAAGAAGAAACTGAACAGGACACGAAAGAACAATTGTTACCTAAGCTCGTAGCAGGCGATCAGTTAGACATCAAACTCATCAAAGAAACATCTGGACAAACGAAGCCCCCTGCCCGATTCAATGAAGCCACACTATTATCTGCCATGGAAAACCCAACGAAATATATGGGCACACAGGATAAGAAATTGGCAGATACATTGAAATCCACAGGTGGACTCGGGACGGTCGCAACACGTGCTGATATTATCGACAAACTCTTCAACTCCTTCCTAATTGAAAAGCGTGGGAAAGACATCCATGTCACGAACAAAGGAAAACAGTTGCTTGAATTAGTACCGGATGAATTGAAATCTCCTTTGCTGACAGCTGAATGGGAATTGAAACTAGAGAAGATAGCCAAAGGTCAGCTGAAAAAAGAAGATTTCATTAATGAAATGAAAGGCTATACAAAAGAAATTGTTTCAGAGATTAAAGCGAGCGAAGCGAAGTTCAAGCATGATAATATTTCTACGAAAACATGTCCGGACTGCGGTAAGCCGATGCTTGAAGTAAATGGCAAGCATGGCAAGATGCTCGTTTGTCAGGATCGTGAGTGTGGTCACCGTAAAAACGTCTCCCGTGTCACGAACGCACGCTGTCCACAATGTAAGAAGAAGATGGAGCTTCGCGGCGAAGGCGACGGGCAAATCTTTACGTGTAAGTGTGGTTATCGAGAAAAGCTTTCTACGTTCAAATCGCGGCGTGAGAAAGATTCAAAAGGTAAAGTCAACAAGCGCGATGTGCAGAAGTATTTGAAGAAGAACAATGATGATGAACCTGTTAACAATCCATTTGCGGATGCATTGAAAGGGTTAAAGCTAGACGACTAATATCAGAAAAAAAAAGCTGGCTATTGTGTTGAGGGGGATTGAGTCCAAAGATGTGCTCCTAACACTTCGCTTTAACTCGCAAAAGCCCCCCTACGCGCCAATCCCTTACAATATGAGTGATTGATACTTTTGGTTGTGCATTAAAGTAAACGCTGTAATAGCTTTTGAATTTCAGTACTTGAATCTAAATAAGTTAAGGCAAAACAATAATTCCCATACTACCTACAGTGAGTGATCTAAGTACCCGCACTATCAATGTAGGATGGAAGCGTCTGCCAGCTGGAGCTTCCATCCCATCACACGCACAAACTCACTCTCTACAGCATGTCAACTAAACATCACCCAAAAAAGCTGTCCCACGAAAACTTCGTGGGACAGCTTTTGATTTCTCTATTAGTAAGCTCTTGCAAACCAAACTGTATGCTTCGATTCATTTCCACAGTTAATACAAGTAGATTTCTCTGCTGGTGGGTTGAACGGAATATTACGTGTCGTAAACTTCGATTCATCTTTGACATGCTCTTCACATGTGTCATCGCCGCACCAGCCTGCAAGGATCCAGCCCGGAGTTACTCCGTTAGTCGCGCTATCTTCAATATGCTTCTTCAACTCATCCAGCGTGTCGATGTTTGTATGAGAATTTTCGTCACGGAACGTACGAGCATTTTCAAGCAATCGCTTCTGCATCGTCTGTAGTTCTTGCTCGATGCTCGCCACAGCTTCAGCTAGATCCACTGCCACTTTCTCGCCGCCATCACGCGCTTTCATCAATGCTTGATTGTTTTCAAGATCACGTGGCCCAAGTTCTAGACGTACTGGAACACCTTTTAATTCATACTCATTGAACTTGTAACCTGGAGACTGATCAGAATCATCCAAACGGACACGAATGCCTTTAGATTTCAATTCAGCGTAGATTTCGTCCAATTTCTCCATGATCGCTGGGTTCTTCTTCCAAGGACCAACTGGGATTAGCACGACTTGTGTCGGTGCAACGCGCGGAGGCAATACAAGACCTTGCTCGTCACCATGTACCATGATAACCGAACCGATCAAGCGTGTTGATGTTCCCCAAGATGTTGTATGCACGAACTGATGCTTATTTTCTTTTGTTAAGTATTTGATATCAAATGCTTCCGCAAACTTCGTCCCAAGGTAATGTGAAGTTCCGGCTTGTACTGCTTTACCATCTTTCATCATAGCTTCAATCGAGAATGTATCAATAGCACCCGCAAAACGCTCAGATGGTGTTTTCTGACCGTCATATACAGGAATCGCTAGTAGATCTTCTACAACTTCTTTGTAGATTTCCAACATTTGCATCGTTTCATGGCGCGCTTCTTCTTCATCTACGTGTGCAGTATGTCCTTCTTGCCACAAAAATTCTGACGTACGAATGAATGGTAGCGTCTTTTTCTCCCAGCGGAATACGTTTGCCCACTGGTTGATCAGTACAGGAAGGTCACGATAGCTCTTGATCCAGTCGGAATATAAATGGCCAATCATCGTTTCAGATGTCGGACGTAACGCTAAACGTTCTTCCAATTTCTCGCCAGCTGCTTCTGTTACCCATGGCAGTTCTGGAGAAAATCCTTCAATATGATCTTTTTCTTTTTCGAAAAACGACTCCGGAATTAGCATTGGAAAATATGCGTTACGGTGACCCGTTTCTTTAAAACGACGATTCATTTCATCTTGAATATGCTCCCAGATTTCATAGCCGTCCGGTTTAAACGCGATACATCCGCGCACTGGTGTATAATCCATCAAATCCGCTTTCTGGATTGTGTCGATATACCATTTCGTAAAATCATTTTGCTGATTGCTCATTACTTCATTTCCTCCTTAGTAAAAACCGCACTCTTGTTATTCCATACTGCTAATCATATAACAAATCAAGCATTCCTACAATTGAATGCCGTCACAATGCCTGCTCGACGTCATAAACTCCACAAAAAAACTGTCCTCACTCACGAGGACAGCCTTTCATTAAACTAATTTCTCTTCTGCAAAGACAAATTGTGGTTCGCGTTCTACTTTCTCAGGTTCCTCACCAAAGCGACCTTCCCACTTCGACAGTACTACCGTTGCAAGTGCGTTTCCGACTACGTTAACTACTGTACGTGCCATATCTAGCAAACGGTCGATACCTGCGATGAATGCTAATCCTTCAAGTGGAATACCCACTGTTCCAAGCGTTGCAAGTAACACGACGAAAGATACACCAGGTACGCCCGCAATTCCTTTAGACGTAATCATCAGCACTAATACTAATGTAATTTGTTCCGTAATACTCAGCTGAATTCCATACATTTGCGCAATAAACATTGCCGCCAGTGCCTGATAAAGTGTAGATCCATCTAGGTTAAACGAATAGCCAGTTGGTACTACGAAAGATACGATATCTTTTGGACAACCGAACTTTTGCATTTTCTCCATTACTTTCGGTAACACGGTTTCCGAACTGGAAGTAGAAAACGCCAGAATTAATTCGTCCTTCAAAATCTTCATGAAGTGGAAGATGTTCACGCCGACCATCTTCGCGATTCCGCCTAACACGACGACGATGAAGAATATCATCGTAGCATATACGAGAACCATTAATTTACCCATCGGAATGAGTGATTCCAAACCGAATTTGGACACCGTTACACCAATTAACGCGAATACACCAAACGGTGCGAATTTCATAATCATATTCGTTACCCAGAACATCGCGTCCGCGACCCCTTGGAAAACATCCAGTACCGGTTTGCCGCGCTCTCCGATTGCCGCTACACCTAATCCAAATAATACAGAGAAGAAAATGATTGGCAACATATCACCATTTGCCATCGAGTCTACGATATTACTTGGTACAATGCTGACCAATACATCCATAAAGCCGCCATTCTGCACTTCTTCTGTTGTTTGAACATATTGCGAAATGTCACCTTTTTCAAGAGAAGACATATCAATGCCCTCACCCGGTTTGAAAATATTAGCTGACATAAGACCAACAACAATCGCAATCGTTGTAACAATTTCAAAATATAAAAGCGTTTTACCGCCAAGCTTTCCTAATTTCTTAATATCACCTGTACCCGCTACTCCAATTACTAACGTTGAAATAATAATAGGTACAACAATCATTTTAATCATATTGATAAACATCGTGCCGATTGGCTGCAAATACTTTTCTACGCTAGGATTACCGTAGAAGATTGCACCGACTGCAATACCTAAAACCAATCCAATCAATATTTGGTAAGCCAAAGACAATTTAAATATCTTTTTCATCGATAATCCCCCTTTGACGTTCTCTGAAAACGCTTTCTTTCAGTAACTTATTCATATCTTACGGGGATCCTACAAAATTCTACAATATCCTACAAAAACTATTTTCGTTCTTCCACTGTCTCCATATATAAAACATGCAGAAACTTTTTACTGTTCACTTTGATAGGCTTAATATCGTAAATTTCTTCTTGAATCTGTTTCATTCGCAGACTAATCTCTTGGAAATCAAAAAAACGCGGTGCATAGTATTCAAATTCATCTATTGTATAATCCACTGCCCCAAGTGATGCTAAATGTTCTATTGCGGTCAGGATCGCCCGACGAATTCTTTGCTCCATTGCCTTGCTCTCTTTGGGAATATCTTGGTCAGGTACACCTAGTTTAGTTAAGGTGTCTTCATATAGTCCTTTTAAAGGCGGTAGCTGAATAGCTCGTCGTTCGGTTAATACTTCCATAATGGCTACGATGTCGCGGCTCGCACTGTCACTGAAGATTCCCATATCGTGTAGCTTCTTTAGGACAATATCTTTTACCGGTTGTTGCACTTTTGGCTGCTCAACGGAAGCGAATTGCGCCAATGATTCCCGAATCGTTAGTAAGGAATTTTTCAGGCGTAGCTGTTCCGATGTACGTCGGACTATACTTTGCACTTCTATTTGATTGATCGGCTTATGTATGAAGAACTCTACACCGACTTGATAAGCTTCTCCAACCATTTCTTTATTGACCACTTGGCTCAACATAATGAATTGTCCACTGTAGCCTTCTGTCTTCAACTGTTGAATGGTTTCAATTCCGTCCAATTCAGGCATTAATAAATCAATCAGTACAACGTCTGGAGCCAAGGATAAGATTTGAGGGATAGCTTTTACTCCACTATCCGCCTCTCCAATTACCATTCCTTCTTGCTCGGTCAGGATGTTTTTCAGCATCACGCGGCTTGCTTTGTCATCATCTACAATAAAATACCTCATGCTTCTATCTCCTTCATGATGGATTCCATAGGGATTTTCACGGTTACGTTCAGTCCTTTATCCAGACGTTCTACATCAATAGTACCTTGCATCGCATCAATAATTGCGGAAACATGCGATAACCCGATACCTGTTGCTGCCGTTCCTTGATCCGTAAATTTCGTTGTATAACCCGGTTCAAAAATCACGTCTTCATGTTCAATAGGAATTCCTTTTCCTGTATCATGTACACTAAAATGCACCCATTCCTTATCACTGTCAATTGTAATGAATATACGGCCTTTTCTTTCAATCGCTTCTACGGCATTCGCTGTCAAATTGTTCAACACGGCAAGTAAAGGTACGTGCTGACCCGTTTGAAAATCCTCATTAATTGTAGTTTCTAATATGCATTCCTTACCAATCATTTCACTGTACTTTTCATTTGCAGTGACGACCATGTCGAGTAAATCAGATAAGTAAAACACTTCTATCTGCTGCCGTGTTGTCCACTTTGACAATCCAGCTAAAATACGCTGAGAATCCTTTTTCACTTCGTGGATTTCCTGCGCGATGTGTAATGCCTGGGTGCTAAGCTCCCGTTGATTCTGTTTTTTGAGCTTGCGGTACAGATCATGACTTGACGCGGTGATTTGTTCTATATGATTCATGGATTTTTGCAAATACAATGCTTCCGCATATAGTTCTGAGCCTACCCCGAGCATCTCTTCTACACGCTGCTTCTCTTTCGACAATGCCACAGAACTATATAACCCCACTGTGAAAAAACTACGCAATAACGCGACCCCTACTAGTACTCCCCATTCTTGACTATTAAGCAGTGAACTATGCAACCACCAGTTACGCAATGCGTGCTCAGACGTATTGCTAACGACTTCAAATAAGAAAGCTAACGCTCCCAGTCGAAGTGGGAAAGACTTATACTTTTCAAGCCCTACAACATGCCAACCTATCGCTACGATAAAGTAAAATAAAAACACTGGCATATGCAGTAGTAAACTATCAGACAAAGCAGCGCCAAACCATAGCTCTTTCATTACGCGAAATACGACTACAGTAACTGCTGTAACGAACCCTGTACGCAAAACTGAAACAGGCGGATAGATGAGAATCAGTAAAAAGAATACAATACCACCAAGCGCAAAACGGAACATTTCTCCGTCAAACGGCATCACTTTCAATTCACCGGTAAGAGCTGTCATGATTGCAATAAATACAATTCTGGCCGCTTCCGATTGATAGAATTGACGCCACATTAATTTGATATTCATAAGTTCTACTCCTAATAAAATAAGTAATCGTACACGTATTATAGCAACCTGAATACCAATGTACAGTTTTGTAATGGAATAGGACGGGTATAGTAAGAAGGTACATTTATTATATTTATATATCGAAAGGATGAAAATACAGTGAAAGTATTAGTTGTAGGTGCAAACGGTCAAATCGGAAAGCAGCTAGTATCATTGATTCAAGATAGCGATATGCTTGAAGCAAAGGCAATGATCCGTAAGCAGGAACAAGCGGAACACTTTGAGAAGATCGGGGCTGAAACCGTACTTGTAGATCTTGAAGGCGAAGTAAACGACATCGTAAAGGCAGCAGATGATGTAGATGCCATCGTCTTCACAGCAGGCTCCGGCCCCAAAACAGGTCCAGATAAAACTATGATGATTGACCTCGATGGCGCTATCAAAACTATACAAGCTGCAGAAAAAGCCAATGTTAAACGCTTCATCATGATTAGTTCATACGACACTACACGTAAAGCAATCCAGGAAGCGTCGGAATCATTTGCTCCTTACGTTGTGGCAAAACACTACGCAGATGAATGGTTACGCTCGACTAATCTAGACTATACAATGATTCATCCAGGTGCTTTAACAAATGACAAAGGAACAGGTAAAGTTGAAGCCGCGACTACTGTTGAACCAAAGGAAGTACCACGGGATGATATAGCGGAAGTTATCTTCGCTTGTTTAGAAAACGACTCAACAATCGGCAAAGAGTTCCAAGTAATTGGTGGCGCTACATCGATTAAAGAAGCCATTAATGCATTATAAAAGCAAAAGCCTGTCCGGTATCGACCGTTCAGGTTTTTCTGATTACTTAGCAACTTGTACTAGCAGAATTCTTCCAAAAAACAAAGCAATATAATGGATAATTTAGATACCAACTTTAATCACGGAATAAAGAAACACTGAAGGCCAACTCCCCTTGAGTTGGCCTTCAGTGTACATACTATTCTCCCATTTACAAGGAGAAGTAGAGAACTCAATTTTTCATACTTGCAGGAAAATAGCGGTTTTTCAGCAATGTGGAGATGATCTCCAATACTATCGCTAGTACTAGGATCATATATGTAATCATTCCTACTTCACGCAAATCAAAGTAGAAGCTCGAAGCCATAAACAGCTCGAAACCGATACCTCCAGCTCCAGCTGCCGCTCCCATTGCAACTGCTACCGCAAAGTTAATTTCAAACCGCAGAAAAGTCCAGGACATAAGATATGTAAATGTCGAAGGGAGTATGGCATGTACTACAATATGCCACCAACCCGCACCCGTAGCTCTTAACGCCTCGATAATTCCTTTGTCCACTTCCTCAAACGCTTCAGAATAAGCTTTTACTAAATACGCAATAGAATGAAACAGCATGCCAAGCACTGCCGCTTCACTTCCTAATCCAGCTGCAATGGCAAAGATTAATACCCATAAAACCGTTGGGACGGCACGGATAAAGGCCAAAAAAACACGAACAATTTTAGTGATCCATTCATTGGTCAAATTAGTTGCTGCAGTCAGTGCTAGAAAAAACGAAAGAATGGCTCCCAGAATCGTTGATAAAAAGGCGAGTCCAAGCGTGATACTCACTTGATAGAAGGCTTCTCCCCAACCGAAATGACTGAGGGCCGGTTCTAAAAACATAACCCGTAAATTATAGGCTGTTTCTTGGATAGCTTGTTGGATGTCGAGCCCTGTATAATCAAAGAATAGGAAGGCTATGATAGTCAATACAGTTAGAAGGAGTATAGTCAACTGCATTACAAGCTGTACTTGATTGCCCGACTTTATACTAATCCGACCATCACTCCGCCGCTTGATATGTGTTGTCGCTTGCATTACAGAATCACCTTCCGTACATGGTTTGATAGTAGTTCAATGAGGATGACAGCCACGACGATACTGACAGTTACTAATGCCACTCCATGATAATTGAGTGTTTTATAATACAAGTCAAATGTGTAGCCGATCCCTGTCCCTGTCAAGATTCCTACCAACGTAGCATTGCGTATATTCGTTTCAATCATAAACAGTATCCAACTAATCATTTGCGGCAAGCACTCAGGAATGACCGCTTTCATAATAATTTGGATATATGTTGCGCCTGTTGCTTGTAACGCTTCTACCGCACTTTGGCTCGACTCATCAATGACCTCAATGAACGCCCGAGTTAGAAAACCGACGGAACCAACGAATAAAGCGAGATACCCTGTCAAAGAGTTCTGCCCAAACGATAGAAGTAAAATCAATGCCCAGGCTACTACGGGGATGTTCCTTGAAAGCGATGCTATAAACCTTGCCAGAATGCCAAGTCCCTTGCTCGTCCCCACCGATTTTGAGCCCATCACTCCCAAGAAAAGTGATAGAATAGTAGCTGTTGTTGTTGCCGCAATAGACATGAGGATAGTTTCAAGTAATTTGTCTAGAATGGTTGGCATACGTTCAAGTGATTCATCAGTGATCACCAAGTTGGAAAATATCCATATAAAAGCTTCTGGTAACGTCGCAAGTCCATGTAAAATATTAAAGTCTGTGATCACGGATGACAGATATGTTAATAATGTTAGAAGAAGGACCACTACGATCATCTGTTGGTTTTTCTTGTATCGCATTCTATTTTCATTCACAATAGTTAGCTCCTCATACCGTTGCTAGTTTTCTTACTACTGGCACAGGCTTTGTCTTAGTACCGTAAATGACATCCGTTCGTTCCATAGTCAATCGATGACTCATCTCATCAAAGACTACTTGTCCTTGCCTGAGCCCTATAATACGATCTGAATAATCGCGTGCCACTTCAACTTGATGCAGATTCACGATACATGAAATACCAAGTTCCACGGTGATGGACTTCAAATGATCCATGATGATTTTAGAAGCATTCGGATCAAGAGAAGCGATAGGCTCATCGCATAAAACAATTTTAGGTTCTTGGATCAATGCACGTGCAATGCCAACTCGCTGTTGCTGTCCCCCACTTAGTTGATCACAGCGCTTATAGGCGTGATCAGCAATCCCCAGTTTTTCTAACAAATAAAATGCTCGCTCTTTTTCTTCCTCTGTAAATCTGCCCATAACTCCTTGTAGTGTCGTTTTATACCCAAATCGACCATGTAGAACGTTTTCAATGACAGATAATCTGGGCACCAAATTATAATGCTGAAACACCATACCGATATCCGTTCGCAACTTTCGCAATTCCTTTTTGTTCAACGTCCCTACATCTGCTCCATCAAAGACGACTGCGCCTTCATCAATGTCAACCATTCGATTGATGCATCGAAGCAAGGTAGACTTTCCCGCGCCTGAAGGACCGATGATTGAAATGAATTCACCAGCTTCCACTTCAAAGTTTACATTTTGCAAGACTTTCGTTTGATTGTTATATGATTTCCCAAGTTGTTCTACTGTTAATAAAGACATATCTTCTCGCTCCTCTTTTATTCGAATATATATACAATCAAAGCGTACAATTCTATGCACGCTTTGATTAGACTTACCTATTCATTAAAAAGATTTCGGACCGGGTTAAACCAAGCGTCTTCAACTGGCTCAAAACGCTCTTCTTCTGTTTTATAGAATAAGCCTGCTGCATTAGAATCTTTCGGGACGAAGATTTCTTCGTTATTGGCAAATTCATCTGAAGTGAATAGTTTTTGTAATTTATCAAAGTCTTCTTGACCAAGAACATTCGTATTCGCAACAAATGGAGCGTTTAGTACAGGTGTTACTTCCATTAGGGTGAATTCCTTACCGACTACACGATTAAATGGCTCAGCGGCATCTTTTTTTACTTTATATACTGATCCCACTTCATTCTCTTCACCTTCTACCACGTCTACATAGGATTCGACACACGTATCACAAAAAGCCGCCACGTCTGAACTGTCATTCAATACATTCACCGCTGAACCTTGATGGGAATTACCAAATAAGACTTGTGAAAATAGAGGGCCACCCTCCATTAGATCTTCGGAATTCAAGTTTCCATACTTCTTACTTTCAGCAAAATGCTCAATTATCGTTGAGGAAGGAATTACAAACCCTGAAGTTGAGCTATTTGAAACAAATGAAATGCTTTTCTCCGCTAATGTATCTAAAGAAAATTCACCGTTTACTTTAAAATTTTCTTGATCCTCTATGTCTACTGCAAGCCAACTATAATATAAGGCATCGTCCAATGTACCAGACGGGCCAGTGGAAACGACTAACGGCTTATTCGCTTCATTTCCTTTATTCGCTTGGACATACCCTTGCGCACCCATGTAGGCAAGATCCGCGTTATTATTCACCATAGTTTCAATTGCAATTGCATAATCAGTCGTCAATTTGTGCTCTACCGATTTCCCGGTTGTTTCCTCGACAGCTTTTCCAATTTCATCTCGTGCAGTTTTCATGTCATTTCCCGATTCATTCGGATACCAGACGATACTGATAACGTCATCCACTTCTTTTTTTTCCGCCCCTGCTTGGCCACTTGAACATGCAGACATTAGTAAGGTGACTGACGCAAGTATTGCAAAGACCGAATTCAATTTCTTCATCAAGTTCACTCCTCTTCAACTGGTTACTCCACTTTATTGAAACACAGAAAGATAACGCAAGGTGCGTATTTACAGGATCTTTATAGACTCTTTACACCATTTTTATCTGCCCCTTAAAAATTGGAAGGACTCACAATATCGCCCACTTCAATTTCTTTCCCAAATGCACCGTGAAAATCTGAGCCGCCTGTCATTAACAGATGATACTGTTCGGCTAGTTCTTCAACTCGTCTACGATCTTCGGCTGTATGATCAAAGTGATGGCGTTCAATACCGTCAAGTCCAGCCTCCACCAATTCAGGGATCAAATCATATGAATCCAGCTGACCTGGATGCGCAACTACAGCCAATCCGCTGTCAGCTTTAATGGCTTCCACGGCATCATACACATCGATGTATTCTATATCACCTGAAGCGATACCCTGTCCTTTAAATAACTCTTTATATAATTGTTGATAGGCAACGGAAGTAAACGGATCTTCCGTCAGCTCTTTCATAATATGTTGTTTGTAAATTGTTCCGGAAGATTTCGCTGTTTCAAGAATTCTGTCCTTGTCAAGCAAATAATCGGCCTTTATGATTTGTTCTATTTGCCAAAGCGAGTGAGCATGCCTTCTTTCTAGTAAAGGTTGGCAAATCGATTGGATATGTACTGCATCGGAATCATAGTTGTAACCAAGCACATGTACCTTCCGTTGCCGCTGGAAATCATAAGCTGATATTTCAACTCCGGGTAGTGCCATGATGCCAAATTCCTTACTTGCAGTTCGGATTTCTTCCCATCCGGCTACGGTGTCATGATCGACAAAACTAATATGTGTTAAGCCAGCCTGTACAGCCTTTTGAAAAACAGTAGAAACAGAAT
The DNA here is from genome assembly GCF_002743155.1 of Sporosarcina sp. P1. Lineage (NCBI taxonomy): Bacteria > Bacillati > Bacillota > Bacilli > Caryophanales > Caryophanaceae > Sporosarcina > Sporosarcina sp. P1. The sequence continues at coordinate 51,914 of NZ_PDYS01000015.1, read as the reverse complement.
CCGAGCCATCTGAATAGTGACTATGAACATGTAAATCAGCTTTCAGAACCAACACCCACCTTATTTTCTAGCACGAGTTTTTTCGCCTTCATGTCGAACACTTTGTCACATAACCCTTCCATGAACTCTATATCATGGAAAATCCCTACAAGCGTTGTCCCATTATTCTTTAGTTTTTCTATCATTTCACGAACTCTTACTTTTGATTGCTGATCTAAACTAGCAGTCGGCTCATCAAGCAATAATAGCCTAGGTTTTTTCACCGTAGCCATGGCAATGTTCAAGCGTAATTTCTCGCCGCCCGAGAAGGTATTTGGATAACTGTCCCATAGTTTGGGATCCAGTTCGAAATGAGCTAACGTTTTTTCAGATTCAACATTGGCTGTTATTTCAGATTCCCCCATTTCCAGCAACGCATTGGTCACTAACTGTCGGCAAGTTGTCCTTGGCATAACATTTAAAAATTGAGATACATAACCTATTTCGTATTTACGCAAGTACAGCATTTGTCGATCGCTCACTTGTGACAAGTCCACAAGTCCAAAGCTCTGTGAGTCGTATAGGATCTCACCTTCATCGGGTAAATACGTACGGTAAATACTTTTTAAGATCGTTGATTTCCCACTCCCACTTTTTCCCACAATACCAATGAACTCACCAGCTTCTAAGGAAAAATGAATATTCTCTGTAGCTGACATGGTTTTATCTAAATGATGAATAGTGAAACGTTTGCCGAATCCAGCGATTTTCAGTATGGACATCACGATGATGCTCCTCTCCAATTACATTAGTTTGTGCGGTAATTTGTTTTCGTAATTAGCTTTCCGTTTACCATTGTCGTCGTCAACATCGGATAACCGTCATCCATTCTCTCAATGACTAGCAGGTCGGCTTTCTTCCCAATTTTAATGGATCCCAATTCATCATCTATTCGAACTGCTTTCGCCGGATTCAATGTAACCATCAAGAACATTTTGTGCAGATCGTTGCCATATTGCTCATGCAATGCAAAGACCGCATGCAAGAGACCCGCTGGATAATAGTCACTGCATAAAATATCTACACAACCGTGACGAATTGCTTCTGTTGCAGATAAATTGCCAGAATGTGAACCACCGAGTAAAACATTGGGAGCACCCGCAATCGTATGCAAGCCAAGTTCTTTCGCTTTCTTCGCAACTTCTAACGTAATCGGAAATTCGCTAATGGTCGTACCAAAGGTTTTCACTAATTCGAGTTTTTGAGTATTGTCATCATCATGAGAGGCAATGGCAATACCTTTCTTCGCAGCAATCTCTGCTATTCCCTTAATGTTTTCAGTCGTTAGAGACTCTGTTGTTTGTCTTTCCGCGATCAGCACATTGATGTCTGAATCCGATAGATCGCGGTATCCTTTTAATGTTTCACGGTACACTTCTAAATTACGATATTGCCCTTGTCCCGGCGTATGATCCATAAAAGAGAGCAAATGTACTTTGTCATCTTCTATATTCTGCACAAGACTCGCCACACCATCCATATTGTCAATCTCAAATCGTGCATGTAAACGATGACGGATCAAGTGCAAATTCCTATGTGTGGAATGGATGGCATCGATCATACGCTGGATATTCTTTGGATGGTGCATCGTTTTCTTTGTAAAGACGTCTTCCCCATAAAAGGACAGGGAGTGAAACATAGTCGTAATCCCGTGACTGATCAAAATTTTTTCAGCCTCTCGCAAACTTAAATCGAAATCCATCATGCAAGAAGGTCTTGGCGATGCAATGGTTTCAATATAATCAGAATGAATGTCAATAAACCCCGGAGAAATAAATCCGCCGCCGGCATCTATCCGGTTAGCTTCAGGAAATTTCATAACGTCTTCCTGGGGGATGATATCTTGAATGAATTCTCCTTCTACAACAACCGCAAAACCTTCAAGTATTTCATTTTCCGTTATGATATTCCCATTGTGGATTACATACATATCAGCAGCTCCTCCTATAGTAATGAGTACACCAGTTGTTGTGTATACGCATGTTGTGGGTCTTCTAAAACTTGATCTGTCAAACCTTCTTCAATTATTTCGCCGTTTAACATGACAATAGTACGGTCAGCCAGCATCCGAATCACTGCCAAATCATGTGACACCACGATCATGCTGATTTGTAGTTCTCTTTGGATTTTTTTGATTAAATCTAGTACATTTGCTTGCACCGACAAGTCTAGCCCAGTTGTTACTTCATCCAAAAACAAAATAGGTGGGTTATTCGATAACGCTTTAGCAATTTGTACGCGTTGCTGCATCCCACCCGAAAAATTTTCAGGTTCCTCTTTCATGCGATGCAACGGAATATGAACATTCGTAAGCAACCTTTTTCCTGTGGCCTCCATATCCGACACATTTCGATTTCCTGCCGCAATTAATTTTTCCGCTATATTGCCAATCGATGAAAAGTTCATCTTCAGCCCGTGGACGGGATTTTGATACACCATGCCATAATCATGATTTCGAATCAACCGCTTTTGCTGAGAGGATAATTCAAAAACATTTTCATTTTCTTTCCCCGGTCGGTTAATGTATGCCGCTCCGGATGTGATGTCGGTATCAAAATATAAGCACTGCATCATCGTCGATTTGCCGCTTCCACTTTCTCCAACAATCCCCAAAATTTCTCCACGATAAAGATCTAAAGAGACGTCTCGCACGGCAAAAACTGTTCCACAATTTTTACAGTAATTTTTCTCCAAACTATTTTGCTGTATATCTCGGCATACAAGACAGCCCGCGCCATATTGCTTACGCAAATTCTTAACCTGTAAAATCGGAGTTTCATGCATATGTGCTTTCCACCTCGACTTTCTCTTGTTTATTTAATTGTTCTATACAATAAGCCGAATCGTTGCACTGATAAATCGTTTCACTCTTTTCGTGATCTATGAGTTCATCCAGGAAAACATCTACTGCTCCACATAAATGACAATGAGCTCCTTCAAAAGATTCGACAGTAAATGGATAATCATCAAAAGCTAACGATTTGACGGATGTATATGGCGGTACAGCATATATTTTCTTTTCTCTTCCTGCTCCCAGAAGGATCAATGCTTCAGAATGATTCATTTTTGGGTTGTCGAATCTTGGAATCGGGCTTGGCGCCATGACATAACGATCGTGAACGGACACGGGATGATCAGCAGTTGTCGCCGTTTTTCCATACTTCATAATTTGCTCGAACAACATCAGCCATGCACCACTATAATCATCTTCTGCGTGCATACATTTTGTCACATACTCTCTAGCTTCAATGGCACGCAGAGGTTCTGGTATCGGTACTTGTAACACAAGAATTTGCTCTTTCGTCAATGAACATTCCGGAATCCGGTGCCTTGATTGAATGATGTCCGCTTGCTCTGTACACTCTGTCAGTTGTACACCCGTTGTATCTTGAACTAGCTTTTTGATACTCACTGCATTGACCGATTCATCAGAGCCTTGGTCGATCACTTTCAGCACATCTGTTTGGCCAATAAGCGAAAGTGTAAGCTGCAAACCACCTGTTCCCCAGCCTCGTGCAATGGGCATTTCCCTAGAAGCAAATGGCACTTGATAGCCTGGAATCGCTACAGCTTTTAGAGTAGCGCGACGAATTTCTTTTTTTGAACCTTCATCAAAAAAAGCAAAATGCGTGTTAGCCTTCATTGACCTGCACCCCTTTCTTCACTTGCCGAATACTGTCTAATTTAGATTGGAACGTCACGTAATGTGGTAGCTTCAAGTGGGAAATAAACCCACTGGATTCCACTGAATCAATGTGAAGCAGTACAAATTCTTCATCATGCGTTGGAAATTCATCATTTAGGTGTTCTAGACATTGATCGAGAATACTCATTGCAATCGTTTTGGTTTCATTTTGTCCATAACAAATCCCATACCCAATCTCAAATTCCAGTTCGTCTTCATTGTGTTCTTTTTTCACATTGACGGGCACAAACGATTCTACTTCGGTTACTTGAATGTCACCGATATAAAACTCTTCGTCCGCTGAACCATCTTCCTCGTTCGGATGCTTAACGTAAATCGGTAGTGAACCTACACGCACTTCACCTACAGTAGGATGGACTTCTCCATATCCACGCAACGAGGCATATGCCAAAGAAGTGAGCGCACCTGTTTGTCCGCGGGTCAGGACTTGCAGTCTCGCACTGCGGCTTGCCGGAAATTCCAAACTTCTTTTCGTAATATCTTCAGGTTCTGTATTATCCATTTCATATTGTTCAAACAATCCTTCTTTACGAAGGTACTCTACAACTTTCGGATAGCGTTCAATCGTTTCTTCCACTTTCACCTCTTGAAGTTCTTTAGCATAGCTGTGCAGCCAATGCGTATTATCAGCTTTTTTTTCATTGATCAAATCAAAATCTAAAAGCCGATGTGTATAGTCATACGTGGCACCCAATAATTGACCGCCTGGTATATCTTTAAAGCTTGCAGAAATTCTTCGTTCTACAAACATCGCTTCTGTTTCAACTGACTGGCTGTAATACAATCTCGGCAAGGTAGATCGGTGGGCACGCATAAGGAATACTGCTTCTTCCATGCTTCCCTCTGCTTGCTTGATCGCCAATGCCGCCAATTGCGGTGAATATAAACTACTTTCCGACATGACTTGATCAACCAAAGCTCTCATCGTCGACAAAATAGTTTCTATTTCAAGGATGGATTCCCCTTTGAGTCGTTCAAATTTCACTCGTTTGATAGAAGCCTCTATCGCCTCTGTGCCTCCTTTTACAGGAACATAACCCACTTATCCCACCTCCTTACATGCCACTGCCGTTGTTCTGGGTACGCAAGCAATTTGTGAATCTTGATCTATAAAAATCAAGTCGATTCCCATCGGAAATTCTTTCGTTCGCTGATTTCGTGCTTGCCATAATACTTCTAGAAATCCTGTTTGCAAGAGCACTTCCGTTTGAATACCCGGACCTTTTAAAACCGTTTGACCATCATTTTGTAAAACAGGACTTTCAACAAGCCAAGTGGAAGATTGCTGTGGATCGATGAGAGAACCGATTTTACAACGTTCCATAGCCTGTTGTATCTCTTGCTCATTGTCTTCGTAAAGGACTATGACAAAATCAGCTTCATGAATGGCTGCATATTTAGCAGACGTATATTCCGATATCTTTTCTATTAGCTCTTGGTGTTCATTGGATATAATATGGAAAGTGGCCTCTCCATCCAATAATGCCATGGCAGTTAAAAGTAAAGCTTCACTGCACGGAATAGAATAATCCATTCGTTTCATCGGTTCAGTAATGGATGAAATCGTGCCAGGTCGTGACATACTATGCAGTAATTTACGATAGACATATTGCAAATCATGTACTTTATCAATCGCCATACTCTCTCTCCTGTCTACTTTGTTTCAAGTAAGTATTTATATTTCCATCGTTTCAAAATTGACTTTTGTACCGATTAATTCTGCTTGTCGTCTTGCTTTTTCTTTTCTGATTTCATCCTCAGCAGCAATCAACTGGGGTTCCCATAGAGACGTTTCAGGCAACTCGGCTTTATACGCTGCATCGATGATTGCCAAATGCTTAGCAAGCTCCTCTTCCATCCCCGCGACAATGCCGATGCCGATGCGATTGGCAATTTCCACTTTTACTTCCGTTACCAGGACTTCACCCATATAGAACAAGGAATTCTTAGCCGTTTCACGCATTTTGATCATCGTCATTCCATATTGAGGCGCTGTAATTTCACGACACTCATATGCAGCCGTTATGGTTTCAGCAAATACTTTTGCAAGATGGCCTCTTTCTTGAATAAGAATTTCCGTTCTTTTTCTTCTTTTCATATGTGCTCCCTCCTTTTCTATAAATTAATAGTAACTTGTCGCCAAGTTGGTGAGTTTTAAGATACGGTTAGTATATTGTAAACATCCTTTACAATTGGACATAAAAAAACAAGCAAGGTGGAGAGACCTTTGCTTGTTTATGAATTCATTGTAATATCATATTTGAACTTATCGCTGCGATATAGCACTTTAGTATATTCAAGCACCTTACCAGTTTTCTGGTCCACACAGTCGCTTTCAACCATTATGAGCGGGACCATGCTTTTGCAAGATAACAATTGTTGCTCGCCAGCAGTTGGAAATGTGATGCTTAGCAGGGATTTGCGGCTGTTAAATTCTCCATAGCCAAGTTTCCGATAATAGCCAAACATTGATTGGATATCGAAGCCATCTTCTTTAATACGCGGTATAGTCGTCTCGCTGACAAAAGAATAATGAATAGCAATTGGCTCACCGTCAATCAAACGCAATCTTCCTATTTTGTAAATAGCGTCTGATTTCTTCGTTTCCAATACTTGATACATATGTTCGTCGTACGTTATTTTTTCACAATCTATCGTGCGGGTTTCCAATTCATACCCTAAAGCCTTCATCTTTTCAGTAAAACTCGTCCCCGCAGTTAAAGACAGCTGAATTTGTATTGCCTGCTCTTTTAGAAACCGTCCTTTGCCTTGTTTTAAATAAATAAAACCCCGTTCCTCTAACTTTGTTAATGCATTCCTAGCAGTTATCCTGGGTACATTATGTGTTTTTGCCAGAATGTTTTCAGAGGGCAATCTTTCCCCATATGCGATAGTCTTTGAAACAATTTGTTTCATCAGTTCATCCATAATGATTGTTTCCTTTTCCGTAGAAATGATAGCCATCTCCCTTTACGAACTGTTATAGCAGACATATTTTCTATCATATTGTACTATACTTCGGATTTGAAAAGATAAAAGATAGCACATAGGAATTCAGCAAATCCCTATAAACTCAACCTATTTTGAATGAGTCGACACTGTACCAATAAAAGGTATTACGTCAATTTTTGATTGTTTTATGAGGTTTGAACTATTGGAGCAGTAACTCTTCTTTTTCTTCAATACTCCTAATCATTATTATCGATCAATGTAACAGGAACCTTCTTTTGATAATTAACAAAGCAAATACTGACAACGACTAACAACAAGCCTACCCATAATGTATGCGTCATCGGTTCACCGACAAATACTGTACTGATAAATACAGAAATGACGGGGACTAAAAAGGTAAAGACAGCCACCTTGCTTGCCTCTCCCGCACGAATCAGCGAATAATAAATGATATAGGCAACAGGAATTCCCAGCGTTGCGCCAAATCCAAGCCCGAATAAATACATTGGATGCCACTCTATTGCAGACCAACTCTCTGTAATGGTACTGAGTACAAGTAGCACCACACCTCCTATAGTAAATTGCATCGCAACCATCCAATACGCATCGATTTCTCCACTTACTTTCTTCACATACGCGACGCCAATTGCCCAAAAGAAAGCTGTCAGTACACCTAATAGCACACCCAGTATGGAAATATGAGTAGTGAAGTGCTCAACACTCACTACAATAATTCCGATGAATCCAATTAACAGGCCCGTTACTTTAATTGGAGTCATTCTTTCATCCAGCCACATCCAAGCAAATAACCCGAGAAGAACCGGCTGGAAATATACGAGTACAGAGAATAACCCGCCTGGTAAATAGTGAAGTCCAATCGTATGCAATCCGAAAAACAGGACGGTGTTGAACAAAGCTGAAATACAATACTTCCGCCAATGTTGACGCCATTGCAATCTGTCACGCAGTTTTATAATCAGCAATGCAATTAAACAACCGCCAAGCAACGCACGCATTCCCGAGAATAATAGTGGCGGTGCATACACGATAGATAGTTTGTAAATCGGCCAGCTAATCCCCCAGATCATTACTAAAACTGCCAACGCTACGGAAGACTTTGTAAATAGCTTGTTCACTCCTCCATCCTTTCTATTTATATTAATCATTTGAATCTAGTCTATTCTCGTAATCTTTTTTATGACTCTAATCAAAGACAAAGGTTTTCTTTTTTGCAAAAGTTCCTTATGATTACTAATGGAGGCGATTTTTCTTGAAAAAACTATTTGCCATGATGATAACTGTTGCGGTATTAGCAGCTTGTAGCAATGAAGAGCCAAAAGAATCAGTTGAATCAACGAAGCCAGCAGAAGAGACAGCACCGATAGAACAAGCAAGTGACGAAGTGGAAGAAGGTTTAAAAGCAGATACGGTAGAACGAGAGTATGCTGCATTCGCTGATGATGAAGTACCCGTCAATTCCAAAGTGAAGTTTCTTGGAATTGTAACGGCTATTAACGAAGATACGTTTACCGTGGAAAGCAAAGCGGTCGAATCGTCGGATAAATTTGTATATGTAAAAGATATCCGACTAGGAGAACGTACGGATATTATGGAAGGCTTCGAAGTTTCCGTTTATGGTACGTATGATGGTAAAGACGATGAAAATGTACCAGTCATTAAAGGAATTTTTATTGACGCTGACTGAAAATCCAAAGAATCAATCAGAACTGGTTACTTTATACGTTTTGATAGGGAGAACAACAGGTAAAGTACTGTTGCAGTAGTAGTGCCACAAGAATACAAAAGCACTATACGAAAATGCCGCTTTTAGAAAGAGGGGATTGAATGGAACGAAGACTACTTGATTACACCACTTTGATTTTAGGGTCATTCCTATTCGCAATTGGTATTAACTACTTTGCGATTCCGAATATGCTATCTGAAGGCGGCGTCATCGGGATTACTATTATTACATACTATTTATTCGAATGGTCACCTGGACTTGTCAGCTTCATCATCAACTTAGCACTTGTTGCAATCGGGTACAAATTCTTCAGTAAACGGACGATTCTCTATACGGTCATCACTATCATATTCTCATCCATTTTCCTTGAGCTGACGAAGAATTGGGGAGAACAGTTAGGTAGCGATACATTACTGGCTGCGTTGTTTGCTGGTTTATTTGTTGGTGGTGGTCTCGGAATGATCTTTCGTGTTGGCGGTACTTCTGGAGGTGCGACTACAGTGGCACGGATGCTTCAGCAATGGCTCGGCTGGAGCGTCGGGAAAGCAATGTTAGTCATCGACATTTCTGTCATCTTATTATCGGCTTTTGTAATCGGTAAAGAAAAAGCAATGTTTACACTCGTTGCTGTTTACGTGGGTGCAAAAGTGATCGACAAAATCGTCGACGGGGCAGATGATCGAAAAGCTGTGATGATCATTTCGAAACACCAAGAAGACATTCGACAAGAATTACTCACTACGATGGGCAGAGGTGTGACGATTCTCGATGGACGTGGCGGCTATACGCTCGAGAAACAAGCGATTTTATATATTATTATCAACCAAGCTGAAATTGTTCAATTGCGACGTATTTTGGAACAGGTAGATGAAGATGCATACGTTACAATCAATAATGTACAAGAAATTTTTAAGCGTGGATTTAAGGAAAGGCCACTAAAATAAATTGTTGCCACAGTCTTTGGAAGGGCCGATAAAGTTATCGCTACTAATTATGGTTCCTGCTTCGCAAGCAAGAAAGCATCTATTTTACTTACTTGTAGGATATTGGTAACTAATGTGAAGTTATACTAAATGATTAGCACACGCCTACCTATTATTTTATTTGGTAGGTTTTTTCTTTCGTTTTTATACTATTCACCCTCCTCGCAAGAGTCGCAACTATCTTCCAATTTAATTATTTCAATAAAGCATTTCCCTGTAATGAGTTCTTCTATATACTTGATAATATCTGAAAAATTTATACTTTTTCGTGATGTATTGAATAGTATTTTTCAAGTGGGAGGAGATTATCATGGATCAACAGAAAAAAGGATTTTTCCAAAAGTTTTTGGATATGATTGAGAAAACTGGTAACCGATTACCACATCCGGTTACGTTATTTGCTGTTTTGGCTTTGTTGGTAATCGTCATCTCAGCAGTAGTCTCTTACTTCGGAGTTAGTGCAGAACATCCGGGTAAAGAAGGCGAAATGATTGAAGTAAATAACTTACTAAGTAGTGAAGGTATTCATTACATCATTACGAATATGACCGATAACTTCATCGGGTTCGCTCCGCTTGGCGTCGTACTCATCACGATGCTTGGAATTGGTGTTGCGGAAGGGTCAGGATTGATCAGCGCGTTACTTCGCGGCTTTGTAATGTCTGTTCCAAAACGAATGATCACGCTTGGATTAGTGTTTGCAGGCGTTATGTCGAGTGTGGCGTCTGACGCGGGCTATGTTGTCCTACCGCCACTAGGTGCGGTATTGTTTGCAGCACTTGGTAGACACCCTCTTGCGGGTCTAGCAGCTGCCTTTGCCGGGGTCTCCGGTGGATTTAGTGCAAACTTGTTACTTTCTGGTACCGATGCATTACTTGGCGAATTGACGATCATGTCAGCAGCGATCATCAATCCCGAATATGCAGAAGGTATGAATATTGCCATGAACTACTACTTCATCGCATTTTCAGTTATCGTTCTGACATTCGTTGGTGCGTGGGTCACAGAAAAAATTGTCGAGCCACGTCTTGGCGAATATAACGGTGAATTCCGTGAGAAAGTTGAAAAGCTAACTCGTCTTGAAAAGAAAGGTTTGATTTTGGCAGGTGTTTCTGTCATTGTTGCAGGAGCGTTGGTTGCGCTTCTTGTCGTATTCCCTGGTGCTCCATTGCGTGGGGATGAAGCAGATATGCCAATCATTAAATCACCATTCATGAAATCGCTTGTGCCGATCATTGCGTTCTTGTTCTTTGTGCCGGGTCTTGTCTACGGTAGAGTAACGAAACTGATTCGTAACGACAAAGATGTAGCCGCTATGATGTCCACGACGATGTCTGCAATGGGAATGTTTATCGTCTTATCCTTCACGGCAAGTCAGTTCGTTGCATTTTTCTCAGAGTCCAACATGGGCTTAGTGTTAGGTGTCTACGGTGCAAACTTCCTTGATAGTATTAATTTAACGGGGATTCCGTTGTTACTGATGTTCATCCTAATTGCAGCATTCATCAACTTGTTCATCGGTAGTGCATCTGCGAAATGGGCCATGATGGCACCCGTCTTCGTGCCAATAATGATGCAGCTCGGCTATTCCCCTGAACTGACGCAAATGGCATATCGTGTAGCAGATTCTTCAACCAATATTATTTCACCGCTTATGACTTATTTTGCGATCATTATTGCGTTTGCGCAGAAGTACGATAAGAAAATGGGGATTGGAACGCTCGTTTCCGTTATGTTCCCTTATTCCATGTTCTTCTTACTATTCTGGAGCGCAACGTTAATTATTTGGATGTTGCTAGGAATTGATCTCGGACCTGGCTCCCCTATTTATTATTTGAAATAAGATCATCATTACCCCGGAAGAGCATCCTTTGCTCTCCCGGGGTTTTTTATGATACGATAGTAGTTGATAATGATTTTCATTTAGAATGATTCTATTTAGTTAAAGGAGTTTTACATTATGAGCTATGTAGGGAAAAACGAAGTAGAAAAGTCGATCATAGGCAGACGCTCCATTAAGAAATTCAAAACAGATCCAGTTGATATAGATGAAGTGATCGAATTACTGAATGTTGCAAAGTGGGCACCTAACCATAAATTGACTCAACCATGGCGTTTTCAGTTATACTCAGGCGCTGGCAAGGAAAAGTTTGTGGAAGCGTTTCTAGCTTCACAGGAACGAGACGGTACCTTACCAGACAAAGCTAAAAACAAAGCAGCATATTTCCGTGACATTCCACTTCACTTAGTCGTCATTATGCCGGAAGATTCCCGTAAAAAACGATGGGATGAAGACTATGCAGCAATTTCCGCAATGGTTCAGAACTTCCAACTCGCTGCGTGGGAACGCGGTATCGGTATGATCTGGCGTACTAATGATTGGACGCACGATCCTATATTTAAAGATGCAATCGATGTAGCACCAGACGAAAAAATTGTTGGGACATTGATGATTGGCTACCCTGCCCATATTCCTGATGCTGAGAATAGGAAGGACATAGAGGAAGTACTTACTATTATCAATGAATGATTTCCAATTAAATAGCGGAGCCCCCCATCGCCTGCTTGTCCGTACATGGCAAGCAAGAAATGAGGGGCTCTTTTATTGATACAACAAAACTTTATTTATTACATGCATTACTTACTTTTGACTATCCCTTGCTCAACTGCTAACTCTTTGGCTACCTTAGGAGCATACCAAATAACAGGAAGTAATAGAATGGATACCGGGACGGCCGCGATGACTACAAAGGACTGTAACGCTCCAATTCCACCCCCGCCAATCTTTATAAGTATCGTGGCAATTGCCGCCATGATAATAACCCAAAATACACGAATTAATTTTGGTGGATTTCCCTCACCTGTTACGGCCATTGAAATTGAGTAAGACATGGAATCCACCGTAGTCACCACAAACAAAGTGGTTAGTATCAAGAAAACAGACGGCATGATAGTTCCAAGTGGCATCTGCTCTGCTATGGCAATAATTGCACTGGGTAAGCCGCCTTCAGTTAACGGTTCACTCACAGACCCCGCATTTTTCAACTCATAGAATATACCGCTTCCTCCTAGAATTGTGAACCAAAGATTGGCTACAACGGGTGCAATAATGGCGACTACAACAAATATCTCTCTGATCTTTCTTCCATTGGAGATCCTCGCTACGAATAGCGCCACTAACGGCCCAAATCCGATAAACCAACCGAAGAAAAATAACATCCATGAGCCAAGCCACGCATTGTCCCCGCGAAATGTACTGATAGTAATAAATTCACTGACATACGTTCCATAAGAAGTCAGGAAAGAGTTGATGATGAATAGCCCCGGCCCGAGCAATAATAGAAATACAGCGATTACTGCTACCATATTGACATTCAGCTTACTTAAAAATTGAATTCCTCTATTGATGCCGGTAAGTGTGGAAACTAGAACAACTCCAGTCAAAATAACGATGACAGCGAGCTGTGTAGTAAATTGGTCGGGAATTCCGAAAATAGAACTGAGCCCATAGCTAACTTGTAAACCAAGGAAGCCGATCGGACCAATCGTTCCTGCCGCAGCTCCGATTATACAAAACACGTCTGCCGCTGTGCCCCATTTACTTGTCAAGATTTTTTCTTTCAAAATAGGATACAGGAGAGTGCGGGGTTTCAAAGGCATACCTTTATGCTTGTGCGCATAAATCAGTATGATTGCACTGATCGCTCCATACACTGACCATGCAGTAAACCCCCATGACATATAACTTTGGGCTAGTGCAGGACCGATTGCTTCTTCTGTCCCCCCTGTGATTCCTTTATGCATGGGAGGGACGTCCAAAAAGTAATACATAGGCTCTGCTGCCGCCCAAAAAACTCCTCCCGCTCCAAGTCCAGTAGTCAAAATAACTGCTACCCACTTAAAATAACTCATTTCAGGTTTTTGAGAATCTCCTAAACGTACTTTTCCGTACTTGGATATGGCTAAAACTGCTCCGACTACGAAAGTCGCAATCATTAAGAACTGCCAATAAGCTCCAAAGTAGCGAATAGATAATTCAAACCCCTTATTCACAAATGCATTTACCGCTTCCACTTTAAAAAGTGAAAACAACACAAATGCCAACAATACTCCTCCACTACATATAAACACCGGCCAATCAATCTTTTTACGTATGAACTGCCAATACTCTTCTATTATATTTCTCCTCCGTTCTATTTCTAAAGCTCTTTCGACCCGTCATAACCTGGCGATTGTTAGTAAAAGTATCGTCCGCGTCAGCAGTCCGTATACCATACTATGATTTCATCTGCTTCAACCCCGGTATGACAGCACTCGATAAAAAGTACACCATATTCCCTTCCGGTTATGTCCAAGTACAGGAACGTAATGAAGAAAAACTGTTCCCGTACTATAATAGATATCATCATTACAGACACATTCAAATTCTCGTTATGCTCTTCCTCAAAAGAACCTACGTTACAGACTATAACCTTGTTTTAAAATTGTCAACTTAACATATATATCAAATTAATCTGTTAACAATCTTTATTTCTCTTTGTTTTAAAGTGAAATGCTTAGGCTACACATCATTACATTTGATCGAATACCATAGTCTATTATGCCGAGTTTTTGAATAAACTTTATTCACATTGCACTTGATTTCTCGTCATTTAGGTTTACACTAGAAAAAGAACTTTTTAAGGGGCTATCATATGAAATCGAGCATACAATTTATCTTTCAACGCTATTGGAATCCCTATCTCGTCTTATTGATGGCTGGTATTCTGAGTGCATTATATTTTGGCTTAACATCAACTGTATGGGCGGTTACCGGTGAATTTACCCGGCTTGGTGGAGATATTTTACTGCTGTTCGGAGTAGATATCTCAGACTGGCAATACTTTGATATGGTACATCTACAAGGTACAACGTGGAATCGGCCGGATGGCTGGATTGTCTGGGGAATGTTTGCAGGCGCGCTCATTATGGTGTTGCTTAGTAATAGCTTTAAAATCCGTCTCCCGCAGCAAAAGCGGCGCTATGTACAAGGATTAATCGGTGGAATTATCGCGGGATTCGGTGCACGTTTGGCACTCGGCTGTAACTTGGCTGCTTTCTTCACGGGTGTTCCGCAATTTTCCTTCCACTCTTGGATTTTCATTGTGGCGACAGGTATTGGTACATTCTTCGGTGCTAAACTAACTAAAACACGTTGGTGGAAAGGCAAGCCTTCGTTGATTCGAGGGAATGCAAAGCCAACACAGCTAAAAAAGCGTATAATTCAACCGTACGTTGGTGGAGTCATCGCCGCTCTTTACATCGGACTCATAATATACTTCTTTATTTCAGGACAAAAACTACTTGGCTTAGGTGCACTATTTGGTCTCGCATTCGGTATTCTAATCGAACGTGGACAAATTTGTTTCACTTCTGCATTCCGTGATTTATTTCTCGTGGGACGCAGCATCATGGCCAAGGCGATCATCATAGGAATGGCCGTCAGTTCTATTTTGACGATCATTGTCATTTCAATCTATGATTTAACACCGATCACACAAATCGCCGCTCTTAGCACATTTGTCGGCGGTGCATTATTCGGACTTGGCATTGTTATGGCTTCAGGCTGTGAAACAGGGATGATGTACCGCTTGATGGAAGGTCAAATACTGTTTTTACCAGTGTTTGTGGGCAATATCATCGGTGCTACGTTCCTTGCCTATGCATGGGATCACCTCGGTGTTTATAATGTATTAGTCAAGAGTGGCACGAAAATCAATCTACTCGATACGCTGGGACCGATTGGTGCCATCTCTATCACACTGTTAATGCTTGGGGGGCTCTATGCGTTAACTGTATTTGGGGAAAAACGCTATCAACGAAAACTAGCAATTAAGAGAGGAATGAGCATACATGCAAGCTAAATTAGAAGCGGACTTCACACTCGACCTTCGCGGCGAATCCTGTCCCTACCCTGTTATTTACACTTTGGAAACTCTCGAAGGTATGAATAAAGGCGAGCTGCTACAAGTCATCACCGATTGCCCCGGCTCTTTCCGCAACGTACCCGAAGAAGCAATTGCTCACGGTTACAAATTTGCCCAAGACCCTGTTAAAAACGGACAAGAATATATATTTCATATTTACGCATGAGAAAAGGCAGCTTCCTGTGAATGGGAGCTGCCTTTTCATTCTCAAAACTGAAAATCGCAAATCTAAATCAAGTTTTCTTTTTCAATGACTTTGGCTGTCTTTTTATTCTTCGTACCTCTTTCAATAGTGATTTCAACGGTTTGTTCTTCTGGTTCTTCATATGGCGCTCCCTCATAAATATGGATGCCATCTCTTTCACCTTGGCGCACCCACTTCATGAATGACGCAACCATTAATAGTATGATAAAGACCAGAGGTAATGCCGTAATGATGGATAGAGTCTGTAGAGCCTCTAAGCCATCGCCATACATTAAAACAATTGAGATGCTTGTTAAGATGATTCCCCAGAATACACGGTACCATCTTGCTGGCTCTTGACCTTCCTGTAAGTTTATAGACGCCACGTCTGACAATGTATAGGCAGCCGAGTTGACAGTAGTCGCAAGGAAGATAGCTGCAATCAGCAAGTATAGTACCATGACAATCCCACCAAGTGGTAATGCATTTAAAGAAGCTAAGATGGCAGCAGGAGCCCCATCTTTCTGAAGGATATCCAGTACAGGAACGATGTTATTCATTTGAAAATACATACTCGTGTTTCCGAAGATCGCGAAGGCAATCCAACAGCCAAATGTTCCACCTAGTAACTGTCCTAGAATTAGTCCCTTAATCGAACGACCTTTCGAAATACGAGCGGCAAACATGCCGGTGAAAGGTGCGTAAGAGAACCACCATCCCCAGTAAAAGAGTGTCCAAGTCTCACTGAAACCTGATTTCCCAACAGGGTCTGTATACAAACTCATTCTAAAGAAGTTTTGGAACAGTACACCGACACTGTCTGTAAAGCTTGAGATAATAAAGAGTGTAGGCCCAAAAATAAAGATAAAAACTGCAATAGCGATATAGAGATACAGATTCCAGTCGCTTAATAACTTCAATCCTTTTTTCAACCCGAAATAAAGGCAGATACAGAAGAATACCATTAATGTTACAACAATCGACAAATTCAATGTAAGCGTTTTCTCGACGCCGAAAAGAGCATGCACTCCTTCAGCTAACAATGGTGTTCCCAGAGCTAAAGATGTCCCAATGCCACCGATCAGACCGAACATGAAGCATACGTCAATCACTTTGCCAAGTAAGCCATCTGCTTTATCCCCTATGATGCCTCGGCAAGCCGTACTCAGTCGATAAGACTTTTGACCTTTGACGTATACTGCATATGCGATAGGAATGGAAGGTACACAATAAATAGCCCAAGCTGAAAAGCCCCAATGAAACATTCCATATGTAGAAGCAAAACTTGCGGCCTCAACGGACTCAGCTGTAATGCCATATGGAGGACTGGTATAATAAAAGCCCCATTCGATAATCCCCCAATACATAATACCTGACCCAATGCCCGCAGTAAAAATTAATGCTAACCAGCTAAAAGTTGAAAACTCCGGCTTCGTGTTCCCCAATCGAATCTTACCAAATTTACTGAAAGCAAGCCAAATCAAAAAGCCGAATAACCCCAAACAAACCCATAAATAAAGAGGACCGAAGTTTGCGGTGATCGAATTTAGAACCGAGTTTAAAAAAGAGGTTCCTTTAACAGGATTGATTAAAATAGGTACAGTCAGTATTGCAACTATTGACAAGGCAATGGCCAATATCTGTTTATCAATTGTCTCGAATCTCATATATACACTCCTTGTAACCCTCTGTGATTCAATCTAATTTCATTAATGGATCTCTTGAGTCGTACATTGTAATAAAACTATCGGTGTTGAAAAACACCGATAGGTTATAGTTAAACACGCGCCGTAATTGATTGCTCCAATAAAGTAATCAAACGATCGCCTACCTCCGAAGTGGAAGAACTTCCTTGCATATCAGGCGTTAAAACTTTATCTTCAACCAATAGTTGTTCTATGGCTTCTATTATCTTTTTTCCATACTGATCGTAACCGAAATGATCCAACATTTGACTTGCTGACCAGATAGTAGCTAGAGGATTCCCAACGCCTCTTCCTGCAATATCAGGAGCTGAGCCATGTACCGGTTCAAACATAGAAGGGAATGTGCCTTCAGGATTAATGTTCGCACCTGCTGCTAAACCAATGCCGCCTGCAATTGCTGCTCCAACATCCGTTAAAATATCGCCAAACAAATTCGAAGTGACAACTACTTCAAAACGTTTGGGATCAGTGATCATGAGCATCGCAGCAGCATCCACTAAATAAGAAGCGGTTTTGACTTCCGGGTATTCTGCACTCACTTCTTCAAATACTTGATCCCAGAAAACCATTGAATAGTTTAAAGCGTTTGCTTTACTGATACTTGTTAAGCTGCGTCCTTGTTTTTTTGCCGTCTCGAAAGCATAGCGAATGATTCGCTCTGTACCTTTTCGAGAGAATACACCACTTTGCAGAACCACTTCATGCTCTTGACCTTTAAATAGCCAATCGCCAGCACCCGAATATTCACCTTCTGTATTTTCACGAATGAACAGCATATCAATATCTTTGCGTTCGATATTCTGCAGTGGGGTATGTGCCCCTTCGAGCAACGTCACAGGACGTATATTGACATACTGATCGAAACTCTTACGGATAATCAACAAGAGATCCCACAAGGAAATGTGATCAGGAACACCTGGGAAACCAACTGCCCCTAAATAGATAGCATCGAATTCCTTTAGCTGCTCAATGCCATCTTCCGCCATCATCCGTCCTTGTTGTGTGTAATATTCACAACCCCATGGGAAATACGTGAAATCAAATGTGAAGCCGCCATCTAGTTCAGCAGTTTTCTTTAAAACCTTAATCCCCTCGTCAATAACTTCAGGGCCAATA
Source organism: Sporosarcina sp. P1 (assembly GCF_002743155.1). Taxonomy (NCBI): domain Bacteria; kingdom Bacillati; phylum Bacillota; class Bacilli; order Caryophanales; family Caryophanaceae; genus Sporosarcina; species Sporosarcina sp. P1. Next base: position 33,518 of record NZ_PDYS01000015.1, on the reverse strand, counting down.
CCATCTCCTGCAATAACTGCAATTTTATACGTTTTCATTTTCAAATCCACCACTTTCATCCTTGATTCCAGACGACGAGTTTCATTTCTGTCATTTCTTCAATGGCATATTTCAGGCCTTCTCGTCCTGTTCCGCTCTCTTTCACACCGCCGTAAGGCATTTGGTCCACTCGATAGGTAGGCACATCATTGATAATCACGCCACCCACTTCCAAGTTTTTCGAAACATATAGAGCATGTTGTACATTATTTGTATAGATTCCCGCTTGTAAACCGAAACGAGAGTCATTGACTAACTCAACAGCTGTTTGCACGGAATCTACTTTATTCACCACGACAATTGGCGCAAACACTTCTTGGCAAGAAACTTTTAGTGCATGATCTGCATGTGCAATGATTGTAGGCTCCAAGACACCGTTTTGCGCATTGCCGCCTGCAAGAATTTCTGCATCACTTTTCTTTGTTTCTTCAATCCAGCTAAGTGTACGTTCCAATTCTTTCTTTGAAATCAACGATGAAATATACGTATCTTCTGCAAGCGGATCGCCTAACTTCAACTGTTTGGCAGCAGCCGCAAATTTAGTCGTGAATTCTTCGTAAAGATCTTCGTGAACGTAGATTCGTTGTGTTGAAATACATACTTGACCTTGATTCGAGAAAGCTCCCATAATACAGCGATCGATAATAGAGTCAATATCTATGTCTTTATCTATGATCAACGCAGAGTTAGATCCTAATTCCAATGTCGTCTTCTTCAGTCCAGCTTTATTGCTGATTCCGATTCCGACACTTGGACTTCCAGTAAACGTGACCATTTTAACACGCTCATCCATGACAAGAACGTCACCGATCACACCACCTGGTCCCGTGATGACATTTAGCACACCCGCCGGAAGACCAGCATCTTTAAATACTTCTGCGATGAATAAGGCAGATAAAGGTGTTTGAGATGCCGGTTTCAAGACGATTGGGTTCCCAGCAGCGATTGCGGGCCCAACTTTATGCGCCACTAAATTCATCGGGAAGTTAAATGGTGTAATGGCAGCGATTACACCGATCGGTTCACGTAATGTATATCCAATGCGTCCTACACCGCCTGAAGCAGCATCAAATGGAATCGTTTCTCCATGGATACGTTTTGCTTCTTCTGCAGCGAATTTATATGTCTCGATTGTTCTTAACACTTCAGCTCTTGCAAACATGATGGGCTTCGCAGATTCACTTGAAATGACTTTCGCAGCCTCTTCCGTTCTCTCAGCTAGTATACTTGCAACATTTTCTAATATTTCGGCACGTTTAAACGCTGGCATGTTACCGATAATTTTTCTAGCATTATACGCGGCTTCAATTGCTTGTTCTGTCAGTGCTTGATCCGCCATAGCAATATCAGCAATTTTTTCATTAGAGTATGGGGAATATAGTGGGGCATAATTTGGTGCTTCAACATATTCCCCGTTGATCATTAATTGTTTATTAGTTGTTCTATCAAGTAATTTATTCATTGAGCGCCTCCAGAACCATTTCATGGAATTGTACGATTGCTTGTTCAGATTGTGAGTAGCGGCCTTTCTTGAATGCACGTGATTTGAAGCCGAGTTGCTCTAATTCAACCAATTCGATATCTTCAAAGCGAACTTGCTCCGCGAACGTCATTAAGTCTTTCTCTTCCTGAGTCAATTTCTCCAAGCTGTCTTCGCTAAAGTAATACGTATAAACGATTTCAGTATTTTCTTCATCGATCGGGACTAACTGAATAGTAGCCATATTTGCAGGTCCCGGATAAATTGTCAGCATCAAGTTTGGCCATAACCAGAAGAATGACCCACCTTGCATTTCCGCTTCATCTAGATTTACTTCTCCGTATTGCTTATCAGGCTTCACCATAGAACCTTGGATTGAATAGTTCTCACACGTAATGATTTGATAATCATCCATGTCTAAAGTGTCAATAAAACTTGGATGCGCTACGTGACAATGATCACATTCAAGATAGTTTTCAATAAACGCTTTCCAGTTTGCTTTAATATGACGGGACTTCTTGTGAGTAAACTGTAAATTCTTCAAGAATTCAAACTTTCCTAGACGATCGAAGAAATCGCCATATGATTCAGCCAATGGTTTTGCGTTGTCATCCAAATTAACAAAAATTAAAGACTCAATTACTTCCATTCTGACGGAACGCAAGCACGCGTCTTGAACGCAAGCAGCATCTTCTTCACTACGGAAGTTCGGTGCTTTGTTTAAAGCCCCATCTGTTTTAAATGTCCAGCCATGATACGAGCATTGTAGAATTTTCTTTTTGCCCGAATCACTTTTCTCCAGTTTCGTCGCTCTGTGAGGACAAACATTATAGAACGCGCGTAGGACTTCATCTGTTCCGCGAATAATGATAAGTGGGTCATCGCCAATCTCAGCAGTAAAAAATGCACCTTTTTTCTCAACTTGGCTAACATGGCCGACTAATTGCCAACTCTTTGCAAAAATCATTTCTTTTTCTTTTTTCAGCACCTCTGGATCCGTAAATAGATTGTAAGGCATCGTTCTCTCGAAAGTTCTTTCCGTTGCGTTCTGTACTTTATTATAAGCCATTTTTCATTCTCCTTCAGAGTTATATTTTACAATTCATTTTTATTTCATTAACTAGCTTTAATCTTCTGACAGGAAAACGGTGTATCTGCCATTTTGATAGAGTTGGTCGGACAACCTTCAAACGCGTCTTCCAAATCCTCAATCAAATCTTCTGGAACTTCCGTAACCCCTTCATTGTCATCCAATAATGCAAAAGCAAATCCATCGGCAGTGTAGTCAAATAGTTCAGGAGCAACAGGATTACATGCTCCACAAGCGATACATGTACTTCGCTCCACCATTGTAAATTGCGCCATTTCCTAGCCTCCTATCTAAAATTAATCAGTTGACTCCAACTTTCACTTTCTTTGGTACTTCTTCCGCTTCCCCCATAACGCTAGTACTGTGTAGAGGTTGCATTTTTGCAGTCGGATCTATATATACTTTTGCGCTACTCACCGCAACAGGCGCTTCTCCAAAACCTGATGCAATTAGCTTAACTTTTCCTTCATATGTGCAAATATCGCCCACTGCGTAAAGGCCTTCAATATTCGTTTCCATTTTTGAATTTACCACTATAGAGTTTTTATCTATTTCAAGATTCCAGTCTTTGATAGGGCCTAATGATGAAACAAAACCATAATTGATCAATACGTCATCGACTTCGAGCTCTACTAACTCATCTGTTTTCGAATGCTTGATGATAACCTTTTCAACTTTCTCGTCTCCCACCAATTCAACTGGAACAAATGGTGTCAAACAATTCACGCTGGATTGTTTCAACAATTCTACGCTATGTTCATGTGCACGAAACTTATCTCTCCGATGAATAATGGAAGCCCTTTCGGCAATCGGCTCAAGCATCAATGCCCAATCTACTGCTGAATCTCCTCCACCAAACAAAGCCACTTTCTTGCCTTGGAACTGATTCATATTCTGAACGAAGTAATGAATATTTTGATTTTTGAACTTCTCTTCACTCTCGATTTCCATTTTCCTTGCTTGAAAAGCTCCGTTACCAGCAGTGATAATAATTGTTCGAGAATAATGTACCCCACTATTTGTAGTCAATTTGAAAACACCGTCATGTTCTTTCAAGACTTCCGTTACCGTCTCACCTAAGCAGATAGTAGTCTCAAATTGATTCATTTGTTCAACCAGATTGTCTACTAGCTCCTGAGCTCTAACTTTAGGAAAGCCCGCAATATCATAAATATATTTTTCGGGATATAATGCAGAAAGTTGACCGCCTAGTTGTGGTAAACTTTCAATAACTTTTACAGACATTTGTCGAAGTCCTGCATAAAACGCAGTGAATAAGCCGACTGGTCCTCCCCCAATAATTGTTATATCGCTAACTTCGGCTGCTCTGTTCATATTGTGCCTCCTTGTTGTCATTTTTATATATGGTTACCGGGCAATCAGGGAATTCCCTCATCCTTGCCACGTTACTAAATACTATTGCAAGTATCGTGCCAACTTTTGAGATTGGCATGGGAATAAGATTGTTATCGTCTTTTTTACAAAACGCTGGTACAATTGAGTCACAATTGAATCAATTGTAAACCGAAAGTATATAAATATTCTCAAAATTGACTCACAAAAATAACAGGAAGGTGAAATAGTATGTCCCATGAGAACGAACAAGTGAAAATGGATCTTTCCTTGGAATCATTGCTTAACATATTGGATTATTCATCGGATGAAATTTATGTGTTGGATAAAGAAATTAAAATTGTCTATGTAAATCGAAATTGCGAAAAGCATTATGGCATGGTAAAAACTGACGTGCTCGGCAAGTATAATGACGACTTTCTAAACGATGGTTATTGGACCCCTTCTGTAGTGCCACTCGTTCTGGAAAAGAAAACTCCCGTTTCAGTACGCCAACAAACCCATATAGGTGCCGAGTTGCTGACTAGGGCTTTCCCTATATTGAACTCGCACAATGAAATTGAATATATTGTGTGCACAGCAACAGAAATACAGGACTTCAAACGGCTTGTAAAAGAGGAAGAATTGGACTTTACAAACTCACTGGATGATGTTTTTGCAAGTACAATTATTACGAACAACGCGAAAATGCGAAAAATACTACGTTTCTGTGAAAAGGTGGCGCCTACAGATTCTACTATCTTAGTACATGGTCAGTCGGGAACCGGAAAAGGAGTCATCGCTTATCAATTACATAAAATGAGTAAGAGAAAGGATGGTCCTTTCCTTAATGTGAATTGTGCAGCCATTCCAGGGGATTTGCTTGAATCGGAGTTATTCGGTTATACGGCAGGTTCATTTACCGGAGCCAAAAAAGACGGTAAAATTGGTCTATTTGAGGCAGCCGATAGCGGCACCATTTTTTTGGATGAAATAGGTGAGTTGGCTTTGCCTCTACAGGCGAAAGTTCTTCAAGTTATCCAAGATAAGAAATTTATTCCGATTGGTAGCAACGAAAGCAAGACAGTGGATATCCGCATTATTGCTGCAACAAATCAAGACTTACCGAAGATGGTAGAAAATAAAACTTTCCGTGAAGATTTGTTTTATCGACTCAACGTTATTGACATACACATGCCACCATTGAATGAACGCAAAGAAGACATCATCCCTTTAACTTATAGTTTTCTGAATAATTTTAATAATAAATATCACTCTACTAAAATAATTTCTGAAGATTGTTTGAATGTGCTCTATCATTATTCGTGGCCAGGCAATGTGCGACAACTAGAAAACTTAATAGAGCGACTGGTAATTACAAGTGATGCAGTTATCACTACAGAAGATTTACCGGAAGTACTATTGGAAAAAGTAAAAGAAATTCCTGAACTCGCCTATTCCAATTCACTAGAAAAGGCATTAGATAATGTAACAGCTACCATGGTCAGGAGATCCTATCAGAAGTTTGGTTCAACGAGGGGTGTGGCATCCGACCTCCAGATCAGCCAGTCAAAAGCATCTCGACTGATCCGGGATTATTGTCGCGACGAGGAATAACAGAACTATTATCATGGACTTGGCAATAATAAAAAGGCTTCACTCGGCATGAGTAACTTCTTGCCGAGCGTAGCCTTTTATTATTGTTTGTATAGTATTTTCTCTGGAGATTCTATTTTATGGAATGACCAATCAAACAACCATATCTGTTTCGCATATCGTGCAATCCATCGCTTGTCTCCACGCTTAATATTGACGTTTATCAGCACTTACTGTTACCTATAATGCAAGAAAAAGCTTCCTTCTCGAACGACAAAATTATATTCACATGTCGCCTTATTTAGAAAGCTTAGCCTGTGGCACTTACTCGATTTCAAAATATAAATTGTGTATTTCACAGATCATCTAAGTGAATATAAAAATCGAAGTATTTCGTCTCAATTAATTTGATAATTAAATATTCACAGCAAGCTTGTGCTCAGATGATTCCTTTATTTTCGCTACGATTACGCTATTGACCGCATTGATGTACGCTAGTGCACTTGCTTTTAAAATATCTGTGTCTGCTGCCTTCGCGACATAATTTTCTCCTTCATGTGCAATCGTAATTTTCACTTTTCCTAATGCATCTTTACCCCGTGAAACGCTGCTTATATCATAGCCAATCAATTTAACTTGTATCATTGTGATTTCTGCAATTGCTGAATACAGTGCATCGATTGGACCTGTGCCAACAGCACTCGACTTGAAAACTTCTCCTCCTTTGCAAATCTTGACGCTGGCTGAAGGGAAACTAGAGTTACTGACCACTTGTAGATCTTCAAATTCAAAGAAATGGTCACTGTAATTCGTTACATTCTCTTTGTCATACTTTTCATGATAATTCTCAACAATTACATATAAATCATGGTCATATACTTCCTTTTTTCTATCTGCCAACGTTAAGAATCCTTCAAAAATACCTTCGAATTCCTCGGGCTTCATATGAGTGAATCCTAGCTTTTCAAGGGCGTTTTTCACTGCATGTCGCCCTGACCGTGCCGTCAAAATCAATTCCATATCATCTAATCCGACGTCTTCCGGATGAACAATTTCATATGCATCGCGGGATTTCAATAAACCGTCTTGATGTATACCTGACGAATGTGCAAAGGCGTTATCACCCGTAATCGCCTTGTTCACTTGCACATCCAATCCCATGAAGCTAGATACAAGGCGAGAAGTATTCATAATTTCTTTTGTGTTGATTTGTGTGCTCACATTATAAATTGAGCTTCTTGTTTTCAATGCCATGACTACCTCTTCAAGTGCAGCATTTCCTGCTCGTTCTCCGATTCCATTAATTGTACATTCTACTTTATCCGCGCCATTCTTGACTGCTGCTAGTGTATTTGCAGTCGCCATTCCCAGGTCATTATGACAGTGAACACTTAATAAGACATCCGGATTCAAGTTTTTCATGCGGTCATTTAATTTATAGATCATCGCACCGAATTCTTCAGGCTCTGCAAAGCCCACTGTGTCAGGCACATTGATCATAGTTGCACCCGCTTTCATAACGGACTCGATTGTATGCCATAAATACTCGAACTCCGAACGTGAAGCATCTTCCGTTGAATATTGTACTTGGGGCATTAATGTTTTTGCATATTTCACTGCGTCTACGCCTATTTGAAGGATCTGGTCCTTTGATTTATTGAACTTTTTTTCCACGTGAATATCAGAAGTGCCTAACACCATATGAATCATCGGATTTTCTGCATACTTTACTGCATGATAAACCGAATCAATATCTGCTTGAACTGCGCGTGCCAATGCTGTGACCATGATGTCATTCGTGTTGCCTACTCTTTGCGCAACAGCCTTCACCGCTTCAAAATCACCTTGGGATGAAGCAGGAAAACCAGCTTCGATAATATCGACGCCAAGCTTCTTTAATTGTTGTGCAATCTCTACTTTTTCATAAAGGTTCAGTTTAGCGCCTGGTACCTGTTCTCCATCACGTAATGTTGTATCAAAAACCCAAATTTTTCTGCTCATCTCTTTGCACTCCTTTTTTTAAAAAAATAAAAACAAAAAAACCTCATCTCTATATTGAAATATAGAGACGAGGTTATACTCGCGGTACCACTCTAATTGATTCGCCATACTTGGCAAATCCCCTTATCGACAGCTATTACTGTCTATCCCGTTAACGGAGGAAACCGACGTCCCTTACTGTAGAACTTTCAGGGAGTGACTCATGGATGAGTTCAAAATGTGCGTCTGCTGATTTCCACCAACCATCAGCTCTCTATATAGACATAAACATTTTTACTAGTTCCATTCTTCGTCTGCAATGTAATATTGAACGTAATATTACATGGTCTTTAGCTGTTTGTCAATTGATTTCAAATAATTCTATATATTTTATACAGTAATTTGTGGCAAGAAGGCTTGTCCTTACTCTTCCAAATATAATTTCGTTGTGTATCTATCAGCAATGACTCAAGCACTAAAAATAAGTACATTTCCAATTTCATTTGACATTTCTTCCATACATTCACTAGTATAGTAGACAACTACTTCGTAAACCGAAACGAAATAACTAGTTGTTTGAGTAGTATCAAACCACCAAAGGAGTCGTTGCCAATGAATCCGTTTACGAAATGGGTAGAAATCGTCTCGGACTTTTTATGGGGATTCCCCATCATCATTTTACTTCTAGGAGGCGGATTGTTTCTCACCATTCGTCTAAAATTCTTCCAGTTCCGATATATGCCTCACATTTTTCGTCAAACCTTTGGAAAGGTTATGTCTAAAGGTTCTGGGAACGGCACGCTAACTCCTTTTCAAGCAACCACCTCTGCGCTTGCCTCCACAATGGGAGCAGCGAATATCGTGGGAGTGCCTGTAGCCATCGCCCTAGGTGGGCCTGGTGCGATTTTCTGGATGTGGATTGTCGCACTGATTGGAATCGGTACGAAATATTCTGAAGTCGTACTCGGTATCCAATATCGTGAAAAGAATGCTGCCGGTGATTACGTCGGTGGTCCGATGTATTACATAAAAAAAGGACTTGGCTGGAAAAAGGTTGCGTATATCTTTGCATTTGCCCTCATGTTAGAAGTTATGGCGAGTACTATGGTGCAATCTAACTCCATCGCAACGACCCTTGAAGGTTCATTCGGTTTACCTCCAATCGTAACAGGTATGTTCGTCGCCTTACTGGTTGCACTCATTTCATTCGGAGGAATTAAAGCGATTGGACGTGTAACGGAACGTCTAATTCCATCCATGGTCGTGGTCTACATTTTAACAGCACTCATTATTATCGGAGCTCATATCGATGCAGTACCTACAGCATTTGGCTTGATTTTCACACATGCATTTGAACCGATATCAGCGGCAGGCGGTTTCGCAGGGGCCGGTGTAGCCGCAGCAATTCGATGGGGACTCGCCCGCGGATTATATTCCAATGAAGCCGGTATCGGTACAGCACCAATAGCCCATGCAGCGGCAGTGAATAGTCATCCCGCTAAACAAGGTTTCTGGGGCGTCTTTGAAGTCGTCGTGGATACATTGATCGTTTGTACTATGACTGCACTCGTCATACTGACTACAGATGTTTGGAAAGTCATTGACGCAGACAACGCGGCGAACATGGTGACAGAAGCGTATAGTACAGTATTCGGTGCTTCCCTCGGTGGAATTATCATATCCATTGTATTATTCTTGTTCGTGATTACAACGATTGTAGTCATTATATATTACGGAGAAAAGCAGGCAGAGTTCTTATTTGGACCCAACTTCTCTGTCGTAATACGCGGGGCATATATCACGGCGATCATCATCGGAGCACTTGGTGGATTGCAATTCGTCTGGCATTTTCTTGATCTATTACTCGCAATCGTAGTAATTCCTAACGTGATTGCGGTACTATTCTTAAGTGGACAAGTACGGGACATTACGAACGATTACTTTACAAACCTCTATCCAATAGAAAAGAAAAGGAAGTCTTGATGTAAATATCAAAAAAGGCAAGAGTCCACGGACCCCTGCCTTTTTTATATGGTTTAATTACTCCATCAATTCATCAATAAGCTCTACTGGTACATAGGTCTTCTTCGGTTCAAGTAGCTCCGGTGCCACTTCAAACTTCAACAATGATTTATTGTAGCCATATTCCTTCTGACCACGTGTAATTGTGTAAGATGGAGCACCTTTAGATATGATCGCACCATTACCAGTCGAATCCACTACATATCCAAGTTTCTCAGCAAGCAAACGAAGCGGCACCATCTTCACACCATCAACCATATAATGATCGTCTTCTATGATTTGTTCTACAGTAGCATCTTCATCTACTGTATTTCCGTCAAGTACAACTACTTTCTCTGGCGTTGTCTGAGCTGGAATACTTCGCGTTGTTTCTTTGTAGAATACCAGCAAGTCTTTACCTTTCAAGTCATCAGCTTTTACTTTATTACCCGAAATGCTGGAAATGTCTGTACTGTCACCTATATTCAACTGTAGCTTCAAGTACGAATCCACCATTTCGTCATCAAATATTCCAACTACTGCAGTGTTCTCTTTATCTTTTTCTACAATGACTACATCTGGAGTGTACTGCGGTGGGTAAATCATAATCATGGGTTTATCTGCATGGGTATAGGCAGATACTTTGTCACCTTTCTTCAATTCGACCTTCTTTCCCGTATTATCAAAAATTAGCGTTTCTTTGTTAATAGCCAATGCAGAAGACTCTTCTTTTCCTTTAATCGTGTACAGTGTGAACTCCTCGTTCTTTTCTATGCCTTCGATTGTTCCTTCTACTTTAACAAAAGCTTTTTCATCAGATGTCACTTCGGCCTTCACTTCCTCTTTTGCGCTAACTGCTTCAGGTACCGCCACGCCGCCAATAAGCAATGTCGACATCGCAAATGGTACAAATTTATTCAACTTCATAAAAAATCCGCTCCTTAATATAGTTTCTATACAGTAGTTCGAATAAGACGGGAAAAGGTTACAGGTAATTAATTTTTTAGATCCTCTATTACTCTTCTACCTGTTTTGTTTGTCATGAAAACTCTTTTTTCTACTACACGGCTAATAGCACTCCATTCCCAAATGTGAGATTGTATAACTGTGGCCAGACATTATTCAATCTTGAATTAATTCTTACTGGACAAGGAAACGGACTATTTACGTGCTTGGCTTTTAACAAAATAGGTCGATCATATAAAAAGGTTTTAGATGATCAGTGCTTCACATAAAATTTCGAGGTCTTCAGGTTTGACACTTGATATGAAGGGTTATCATAGTAACATTAGTCTCCTGCTAACATTTCTAGATTTAACTGAAGCTGAAAACTGTTAGAAAAGGATGTATAATTGGTTAGCCATCCTAGCATGATAAGCCTCGATAATTGTAAATCGATTAAAAGGTTGGGATAGTTAAAATAAAGTCGCGCGCTAAAATGTTGCGAAGCTTTTTCTCTTAGATTTTTTCTAAGGGTATTTTTAAAAGGAGGAATATTTATGAAAGCTATAATTGTAAAGAAACCAGGTGGTCCAGAACAACTGGAGCTTGTTGAAGTTGCTAGTCCTCAACCAAAAGAGAAGGAATTGCTTATACGTGTTCATGCAACAGCGGTAAACCGTACAGATATTATAACCCGTGAAGGGAAAGTAGGGTATGCTGAAAACCCTATTTTGGGCGTAGAAATTGCCGGAACTGTGGTTGAAGTAAATGGTGATAGTTCCTTTTCGGTTGGAGATAGAGTGATGGGACTTGTTAATGGTGGCGGTTATGCAGAGTTTGCTGTTATGCCAGCAGATCGAGCGATGAAAATTCCCGATTCCTTATCGTTTGAAGAAGCTGCAGCGATTCCTGAAGTGTTCTTAACTGCTTACCAAACATTATTTTGGCTAGGCAAACTTCAAAATCAGGAAACCGTATTAATTCATGCAGGTGCAAGCGGAGTTGGAACGGCAGCAATTCAATTAGCAAAAAAACTTTGTAATGCTAAGGTTATTGTTACTGCTGGTTCTAAAAGCAAACTCGATTTTTGCCGAGAACTTGGAGCTGACGTCCTTATAAATTACAAGGAGCAGTCATTTGATGAAGAGGTTCTAAAAGCAACAAACGGTAAAGGCGTAGATTTGATTTTAGACTTTATTGGTGCTGATTACTGGGAGAAAAATTTAGCCAGTATTAAGAATGAAGGTCGATGGGTTCTTATCGGAATACTAGGTGGAAGTGAGATCGAAAAGGTAAACTTATTTAATTTGATGTCAAAATGCATTCAATTAACAGGGACATTACTAACCCCAAGAAGTGACGAATACAAAGCTCTTTTGACCAAAGAATTTGCCGAAAACGTAATCCCTTATTTTGAACAAAAAAATATAGTACCCGTTACTGACACTACATTCCCTTTAGAAAAGGTTGGAAAAGCTCATCTCCATATGGAAGAGAACCGCAATATCGGTAAGATTATACTTGAGATAGAGGGGTAACTTTGTAGGTATTCTATATCTTGAAAATGAATGAAGGTAAATTAACAATTGGTTCAAGTCAGTCGAAAAAAATATTTTCTCAAGTACCACATATTTAGTCAATGAAGATTTACAAAAATGATCTATCCTTTTTATAAAAGGTTAATCCCATTCAGTACTATAAGAGCGTGTTTTAATTAGTCTTTTTTAAAACACGCTTTTTTCTTTTGCCCTTTTATCACAACTACTAGCAGTCATTTGATCAAACAGTCTTCCAAATCTACATATTGAAAACCTCCAATGCCGTAAAAAATAACAACAAATAATTGGCTTTTCAAGTGTTCTTTATCTTTAATACAGAAGACATCTTCAACTCAATGATTCAGCTAGATATCCTTTCTATTTTCTTCATTCTATAGTCACCCCAAAACATGAATTCGTAAACTTCCTCCATTTATGCGATAATATTGGAACTAGCGTTTCTATTATCGAAGCCAAAGAGGTGTTTTTATGAGACCAGTAATATTAGCAGAAAAACCATCCCAGGCCAAAGCTTACGCAGACGCATTTACTACACGTAAACACGACGGCTATACAGAAATTCAACCGTGCGATATATTCCCCCAAGGCGCCTTCATTACATGGGGTGTTGGGCATCTCGTGGAATTAAAAGAGCCGCATACGTACAATCCTGCTTGGAAACGCTGGAACCTCGGCAGTTTACCTATCTTACCCGAGCGTTATGAGTTTCAAGTAGCACCAGGAAAGTATAAGCAATTCCAAGTAGTCAAGAAGCTTATTCGCGCGACTGATCATGTCATCAACGCATGTGACGTGGATCGCGAAGGTTCAAATATATTTTATTCCATCTATTATATGACGGGAGCTCGCAACCAGAAGATTGAGCGACTATGGATTAACTCGCTGGAATCGGATGAAGTACGAAAAGGCTTCGAGAATCTACGGGATAATCGACAAGATCTACAACTCTATGAAGAAGCAAAGGCACGACAAATCAGCGACTGGCTCGTAGGGATGAATGGTTCTAGGCTCTATACACTGTTGTTGAAAGCCAAAGGCGTTCAGGAAGTATTTCCTATCGGTCGTGTGCAATCCCCTACCGTTTATTTGATTTATCAACGTCAGCGCGAAATCGAGACGTTCGTATCGGAACCTTTTTTCGAAGCGGAAGCCATTTTTACTGCGGCGCACGGTACGTATAAAGGAAAAGCAAAGCTTAAGGAACCTAAGCGTGAATTAATTGCGGAAGCACTCAACAGCCGCAATATTACAAAACGGACGCCCGGGGTCATTAGTGAGCTGACCCATACAGACAAACGGACACCACCGCCACAGTTGCATTCACTTTCAACATTGCAAGCAACTGCCAACCGACGATGGAAAGCAAGTCCTGCGACTGTATTGAAAACCATGCAGACTCTATACGAAAAGAAGCTTGTATCGTATCCACGGACGGATACACGTCACATCACACCAAGTGAATTCAACTACTTGCTAGCGGCTGTGGAAGACTATCAAAAACTCATTGAGCAACCTTTTGAGGTCGTTTCCCGCACACCGAAAAAACGATATGTTGACAGCTCGAAAGTACAGGAACACTATGCTATCATCCCGACAAAAAAGCTACCGACCCCTGCAGCACTGACAAAGTTGTCACCACTTGAGCGCAATCTTTATGAAGAAGTCATTCGAACGACACTAGCTATGTTCCATCGGGATTACTTATATACAGAAACGAAAGTAACGACCGACGTCAACGGTTTGCCATTCTTCACAACGGGCAAAACCGAACGCGATAAAGGTTGGAAAGAACTTTTTGCTGCGCCAAAGAAGGCAAAGGATACCGAAGAACCCGCCTTACCGCCACTTGAGAGAGAGGAAACCGTGCAAAGCGAAATTGGTATCAAAGAAGGTGCGACACAGCCTCCAAAACCTTATACAGAAGGCCAGTTGATCGCCATGATGAAAACATGCGGGAAGCTGGTAGAAGATCAAAGCGAAACGGATATTTTGAAAGAAATTGAAGGGCTTGGAACAGAAGCGACAAGAAGCGGAATTATTGAAACCATTAAAAAGCATGGCTATATTTCCGTGACGAAAAACATTGTATCGATCACCGACAAAGGACGCGTACTCTGTCAGACCATTGAAGGTAGCTTGCTTGCCAGCCCTTCCATGACAGCGAAATGGGAGACGTACTTAAAGAAAATCGGCAATGGTGAAGGAACAGGTCAACACTTTCTGGGGAGTGTATCGAAATTCATCCAAAAACTGATTGAAGACGTACCTGTCCAGATTGAAAAACAGACGATTGATATCGTGCTGCCGCCACGTCCCTCTTCTGGCAAAAGCTCGTATACACGAACTGAAGTCGCGCCCTGTCCAAAATGTGGCAAAGGCAACATCATTGAACATCCTAAATTCTACGGTTGTAGTAACTATAAAAATGGCTGCAAGCAAACCTTCCCAGGGCTCTTCCTGAAAAAGAAACTAACTGTGCCTCAAGTGAAATTATTATGTACTAAAGGGCAGACAAACGTCATCAAAGGCTTCACTTCGGCCGATGGGAAAAAGTTCGATGCTTCGTTGGAGCTAAAAGACGGAAAACTGAACTTGGTCTTTATGTAACGTAAATACTAATAAAAAGAAGCAGCACAAGGCTGCTTCTTTTTTGCATACTATTATGATTACGCGTACCCATTACTAAACAATATAATATACGTTTTACACCATTAGAGTATGGGTGACAACAACCGTGAAATCGATTGCTTAAACTTAATTAGTAATGACCGCTCCTCATAACGTTCCTTCGTCAACTCAGAACTCTGTTCCGCGTCTTGACGGAACAGTCCCGTCAACTGCGCCGCTACTTTGTCATCATAGACAATCGCGGTCACTTCAAAATTCAATCGGAAGCTACGTGAATCGATATTCATAGTACCTACTACAGCTACTTCTTCATCCACCACAATAGTCTTCGCATGCAAGAAACCATTCTCATACAGTAATACCTTCGCGCCATAATCAAGCAAATCCCCGACATACGACCAAGTAGCCCAGTAGACAAACGGATGATCAGGCTTACACGGAATCATAATCTGTACATCGATGCCTGACAGCAACGCAATTTTGCAGGCATCCATAAAGCTTGTATCCGGAATAAAGTACGGTGTCTGAATGTAGACACTTTTTTTAGCAGATAATAGTAACTTGATATACATATTCTTCAGATGTTCCGTCTCGGAATTCGGACCGCTTGAAACAATTTGTACTGGACTCGTGCCAATATTTTTTTCGGTTTGAAATAAGTAATCTCCCCAATCACCGGGTTCCTTTTTACTCGCCTGATGCCAATCTAAAATGAATTTCGCTTGAATATGATTGACAGCGCCGCCTCTAATCCTAAAGTGCGTATCGCGCCAATAGCCAAACTTTTCATCAAGTCCAAGATACTCATCTCCAACATTGAAACCGCCAATATACGCGATTTCCCCATCAATAATACAAAGTTTTCGGTGATTCCTATTATTGACTCGAAAATTTACTAGACGAAACAACGATGGAAAGAATACTTCCACTCTTCCACCTGCTGCGCGTAATTCATTATAAAATTTGGGAGGTGTTTTCTTTGAGCCTACTTCATCATACAAGAGTCTGACTTTAACTCCCTCTGTCGCCTTTTGAATCAAAAGATCACGTAACTTAGTCCCAAGGGAATCAGACTGAATAATATAATACTGGATATTGATCTCTTTTGTAGCAGAGCTAATATCATCAAACAAGGCAGCAAACTTTTTATGTCCGTCATCAAATATTTCAATATGATTATCTTTGGAAAGCAGTGAATGAGCTGATTTTAGATTCATATGAATTAATTCGGCATGTTCTTTTAATAACGTATTATCTTCTAGTCTGGCCAAGTTTTCTGGCAATAATTGTTTATCAACTTCCGTTTTTTCAGCCTTTCTTTCTGCAACAGAAAGATTATAGAAATTCTTCTGTTTTAAACTACGTCCGAAGAACAGATAAATAAAGAAACCGAGGATAGGAATGAACACTAGAAGCATAATCCACGCCCATGTATTTCCTACATCTCTTCTTTCGATAAACAAAACCCATGCCAATAGCAGGATATTGAGAATTGTAGCGATAGATAAGAGTAACGTTAAGACATTGCCCAATTCCATGCCAATCACCATCCCTTCAATTTCTATCATTTTTCCCGCTCCATTTCATTAGAATGTTGTCTTTAATATAGCATACAGCACATATTCTTGCCGTGATTTCTGTGGATTTTATTATTTACACTAGCAACAGGAAATGCTTTACCATTTGTAAGACAAACTCATAGTAAATGTCATATACTAGTAATAGTATTTTGAAAATGAAGGAGATGATCTGTGTGATTCGTGCCATTTTAGTAGATGATGAGCCGTTAGCTTTACAATTGCTCACGCATAAGTTGGCAACATTCAAAGAGGTGCAAGTCCTCAAGACATTTACCAATTCATTGCATTTGCTCGAAGATATAAAAGATCTTTCTTTTAACGTGGCTTTTTTGGATATTTCCATGCCTGGAATCGATGGAATAGATCTGGCTGAACATCTTTTAAGTATAGATCCAACGATTAAAATAGTATTTGTTTCAGCTTATCGTGATTACGCAATACAGGCATTCGAGTTAAATTCCATTGACTTCATACTAAAACCTCTTACAAATGAGCGTCTTGAAAAAACTATTACACGATTAACACAAGCACTCTCTTCTGCCTCCATTTTACAACCTGAATCTGGAAAACAATTAGAAATACAATGTTTCCAAGAATTCATTGTGCAATATAAGCAAGAGTTTGTTAAATGGAAAACGATAAAAATTAAAGAACTATTTGCCTATTTCCTTACGCATCATAAAGAATTAATCCATCGTGATGTACTAATTGAAACGCTTTGGCCCGATACTGAATATTCGAAAGCTAAGATACAACTACATACCACTCTCTCCCATTTACGAAAAACACTAGAGAGTTTAGGGTTTTCCAAAGTGATTGTTTTTACCAATCAAAGCTATCGCCTAGAATTAGTGAATTTCCACTGCGATGCACTGGAAATGAATCAACTCGTTCAGCAACATATCAACGCGACAGATGCTACTATTGAGAAGTTTGAAAAAAGTATTCAAAAGTATAAAGGTGATTACCTGGAATTAGAAGGTTATGATTGGTCTTACACACATGCCGAACATATGAAACAGCAGGCGATAAAATTACTTCACCGAATGATTAGTTATTACACAATTCATCAGGATACTCCCCAACTCCAAACTTCACTGGAACGTTTAGTTCTTTTGGATCCATATTCAGAACAAGCTCTACAGCAACTTTTAATACACTATCTGCAACAAGGTAAAAGAACTGAGGCTATCAAGGCATATCATAACTTCAAAGAGAAGTTGATTGAAGAATTAGGAATATCCCCTAGTGAATCTACCAATGAATTATTTAATCAAATATTATGTGCTAATATATGAGTAAAAGGAAGAAAATCGTATTGATTTTCTTCCTTTTACTATTTGTCTATAGAGAATCGAATGACAGTGCCTATCTTCGGTATACTATCGATTGTCAATCCTGAATAACCCAACTGGCGAAGTCGTTTATGTGTATTCGGTAAGCCTACACCTGCTTGGATATTCGTATCCGTTTGCAGAAGCGTTACTAGATCTTGTTCCATCCCTAATCCATTATCAGAAATCGATATATCTACTGTATCGTCACATTCCGACACTTTAATCCATACAGTACCACCTTCAGGTCTCTTCAGCACGCCGTGTTCTATCGCATTTTCTACCAATGTTTGGATGGATAGAGGGGGTACTTCAACTTGGACTGGTGCAATATCCATCTCAACTTGCAAACGGTCTCCGTAGCGTTGCTTTTCAATATATATATAAGCCTCTACTAATTCCAGTTCTTTCTCCAAAGAGACAGTTGATGCAAGATTTTGGATTGTAAAACTTTGCTCAAGGTATGTTCCGAATTTATCCAGTAACTTCACCATTTTTTCCGGATCAATCTCGCTGAGTGCGCTAATTGTATTAAGTGTATTGAACAGGAAATGCGGTTGTATTTGTGCTTGTAGCCATGCCGCTTCCATTTGTATCCTTTCAACAATCGTTTGATTTAGATTCGTCAACGCCCGTACACGCATGATCAGCTCAACCTTTTCTACTGGTTTTCTAACATAATCATTAGCTCCTGCGTCAAACCCCATTTGAATATCAACTTGCTGGGTCCGGGCAGTCAACAATAGAATGGGTAACTCTGCCAGTGAAAATCGCTTTCGCAACTCGCGTGTCAGCTCATAGCCGGACATATATGGCATCATGACGTCCGAGATTACTAGACTCCAACATCCACGTTCCAACTCTTTGATTGCTTCATTTGCTGAAGTACACGTTACAACCAAATATCCATCCGCTTTTAGCATCTGCTTAATAATTTGAAGGTTCATTGGATCATCGTCAACGACTAAAATACGTTCCGTAGCATTACTTGCTGAGGATGTCCCTGAATCAAGAGATTTCAATTTTTGTTGAACTGGATCTGGAACGGGAACATAACTCTGTTGTTGTTGATGTTCTGAAAGAGGCAATGTAAATGTGAAAGTAGAGCCTTCATTCTCTTTCGTTTCTACAATAATCGTTCCTCCATGCATTTCAATCAATTGTTTACAAATACTTAATCCTAAACCAAGTCCCCCACCCCCAGTAGAGGTAATACCCGATTCTGCCTGTTTATAGGGTTGAAATATCATATGTGCATCTTTTGGAGACATGCCGATTCCTTCATCGGCTACCCGAATGACAGCCATCCTATTCTGCACATCGGCTGATACATGAACTACTCCTTCTGCTGAAAATTTTATCGCATTATGAACTAGATTAAACAGGATTTGATACAATCGGTTTTCATCCGCCATAATATTAGGGAACTGAACTGGAATGGAATGTTCGAGTGATACAGATTTACCCTCTTTCATAAATTTAAGTGTATCAAATACATTTGTCAGAATCGGCAAGATTTTGACATCTTGTTGCTCAAGCTGTAACTTATTATCTTTTAAGTGTTCTCTATCTAGCAAATCATTCAAAACTATAGTCATTTGTCGACCAACAGAAAGAAGCGTTTCCAGATTACGAATTGTCTCATGTGACAATTTATCCTGATCATTATCATAGATTGTCTGTGTAATATTCAGTATTCCATGTAAAGGATTACGTAATTCATGCGATGTATTGGCTAAAAACTCATCTTTTTGATGAATTTCTTCTTGTAGTGAAGCAGCTAGACTATGACTTTTCTCCGTCTCCATATAAAAACGTTTAAACCAAAATAATCCAAACAGTAACAAACTGATGAGCATTTCGTAGGGATAATAGGGTAATTCTGGCATTATTTGCGCCTTAAATAATCCCCATATCATACTAGACATCAGACTGATACCTGCAAGTAAAAAGAATAAATAGTTCCCTTTTTCACGTTTCGACAACCGATACATTAGAAAAGGAGTCGGTAAGGGTATCAAAAGCATCAGTGCATAGAGGAACAGTACATCGAGCTCTACTGAAAAAAGTGTCAAAATAACGAGTATTCCATATCCTATGCCTAGAAGCCGGTAGTAATAGCGCTCCCACTTGCTAAAGGAGTGCTCTACAGTATCCACTAAAGCTTTAATATACAATACTACTAGGTAAACACCGCCTGAATAGACGATTACATTCATTTTCGACCAAGCCGCAAATGAAATCTCCGGAAAGAAATAAAGCAATAACTTATCATCTGCTATAGCTATCGAGATAGCTACAGAGAGAAAAGATAAGGCAAGATACAACATATCCTTCTTCCTTGAAAACAGGAAATAAATTAGAAATGAATATACACCATGCAAGCCTACAATAGACATAAGAGCAAGTTGCCAACCATAATCTTTAAATACAGATTGTTCTGCAGCCGACCACTCTCCAAACTTCATCGGCTGTATGATACCGCCAGTCTTCAATGAATGAAAATTTGATACATGAATAAGGAGTTCGATTTCCCCGGCATTACTTTCTATCTGCAATGTCTGAGGACGATAGTCGACTTCTTCCTGCTTCCTATTCGTTGCTGTTTTTCCGAGTTGTACCTTTTCCTCACCATTCACAAAAAAACGCGAAGCAGACACGATGTCCTTCGCATACAATCGATAGATATTCGTGTCGTCTCGATCTACATAAATCTTCAAACTATATGTCCCATAACCGTAGGACGTGTTACCTGAAAATTGTTCTTGCCAATCAGTGGGTACTTGAATTAATGATGGTACCCTTTTGGAACTTTCACCTGGAGTAATAAACTCTTCCGCAAAAAACTTCCATTCTCCGTTTAGCAATATATCCTCCGATAAATCACCCATACCCCGTAGATCTATCACTCCATTTTCAGCAGTTACTGTGTGAATATTTTGGTTGGAATCGATCCAGATTAGTCGAAAGGCTATTAAAACCACTACAAAAAAGGGGACAATCAACCATAACCTTTTATTCATAGACTGTCCATACAATTGTTATTTTCATCTTTCGCATTCATTATCCTCCCAATTACTGTCTAATTTATATTGTAATATATATCCTCACACTTTTTATAGGACAAATTTATTACTAATCCATTGTCTGATATGAATTCTTGTTTTTCTATATTTAAGTTCCCTTTGCAAATATGAAATATATATATATCCATAGTATTTGGTAAGCGCGAGTGATGCAAAATATCATGAAGTAGTGAAGATACTTCTTCGTAGGACGTACATATATAATAATCATTTATCATGTATGCAATCATAGTTGTCCCCTCCCGTCTCAGATTAATAGAATCTAACTTCATCTGTATATATTTATTGATATAAATAATACGTATTGTTTTTACTGCGCTTTGCCGAGTACATGGCCGAATCAGCGTATTCAAGCAATGTAGCAACATCTGTACTGTGCACTGGATATAAACTAGTTCCAATACTAATGTTTATTTTTATCTCTTCATTTGCCAATTGAAATGGTTTATTACAAGTTGATAGGATATTACTAATTTTTAATCGGAAATCATTTTGATAACGATAAATAATGACAAATTCATCACCACTAAAATGAAAAACTTCTTCTACTGCAGAGAATGCCTGTAATCGACGCCCTAGTTCCTGCAATAATTTATCAGCTTCACAATGTCCATACGTATCATTAAGCAATTTAAATTGATTAATATCGATATAGAAAAATGCTACCTTTTCTGCTTGATCATCTGCTTTTCGAAGGTAAGATTCAATTGTGAAGTAAAACGCTCTTCGGTTTGGTAATTTCGTTAGGTCGTCTTGACATGCAAGCTGTCGCCAATAAAGTATTTCTTTTTCTAACTCCTGAACAGATTCTTTTGAGCTACTGCTACAACCTGCAACGGGCACTTGATCATGTCTTTTTGACAAATTCTTTAATTTATTTGAAAGGTATTCTTTTGTATCTAAATCATACATAAAATTTGAAGAAGCCATATAGTCCACCCCTTTGTGAGATACTCTTCTTCTTTTATATAATATACTGTTAAACTCTTACAAAATTCTTAAACGAACTATAAAAAAGGTCAGCCCCATAAGTGGCTGACCTTTCTAATTTCTACTTATTTTTTACGCATGCTTCTTTCTGCGTAAAACCCATACACCACCTGCAATCAGCAAGATTCCTAGTGTGATTGGGATGATTGGATAAATTTCACCTGTTTGAGGTAAATTGCTGCCTGTCGAGGTGTTAGGGTTTTTACTTCCACTAATACTACTGATAGTGCCATTACTGCCATTCGTATTGCTTCCAGCGGCTCCAATAGAACCGGCTGGTATATTTGGTGTGCTCGGTGTCAATGGAGTGCTTGGTTTTCCTGGCTCATTTGGATCCACTGGCTCGCCCGGTTTTCCTGGCTCATTTGGATCTGCTGGCTCACCTGGTTTATCCGGCTCATTTGGATCCACTGGCTCGCCCGGTTTTCCTGGCTCGTTTGGATCTACCGGCTCGCCCGGTTTTCCTGGCTCATTTGGATCTGCTGGCTCACCTGGTTTACCCGGCTCATTTGGATCTGCTGGCTCACCTGGTTTTCCTGGCTCATTTGGATCCACTGGCTCGCCCGGTTTTCCTGGCTCGTTTGGATCTACCGGCTCGCCTGGTTTACCTGGTTCGTTTGGATCCACTGGATTACCGCCACCAGATGATCCTTCTACATTTAGGACAGCTTCACATGAATTTGTAATTGTAATAGGACCTGTTGCCTTACCATCTACGGATGTATCATAGGCTCCATTCGGTAATTTCCCAGGAAATATTACTTTTCCATCGGTATTTGTTATACCTTTTGCTACTTCTTTATCTCCATCTTTCAAGATAACTTCTTTTCCTGCCCCTACCGATCTTCCGTCTTCTGTTACCGTTACAGTAAACTCTTCACATACTGGTGCATGCGTTAGAGTCAATGTCTCTTCACATGTATTCGTAACGTTCACTTTTCCTATTTTTACTTCTTGATGGTATGCATCATACTCACCTTTAGCTAGCTTTGCAATATCAAACACAATCTTCCCCTGTGCATTTGTAGTACCCACCGCTTTAACTGTCTCACCTTGTTTCAGCATGATCTGTTTGCCCGGGCCTACTGGTTTACCGTCTTCATACACTGTGAGCGTAAAGTACTCGCAAGTTGGAGCCAATACAATGGTTCCTGCTTCACAAGGATTTCCAACCGTTACTTTACCTGACTTTTCTCCTTCTACATAGACATCGTAATCTCCTGTCGGCATTTTACCTGGGAATGTTACTTTGCCGTCTTTATCCGTCTTACCCTTTGCTACTTCCTTATCATCTTTTTTCAAGACGATTTCTTTATCTTTTACTGGTTTACCATCTTTCGTTACGGTAGCAGTAAAGTCGTCACATACAGGAGCATATGAAATTGTGCCTTCACACGTTTCTGTTACGGTAACTGTCCCGACTTTTTTGCCATCAACGATTACATCATACTTCCCGTGCTTAACGTTGATTGGGAATACTACTTTTCCTGTTACGTCTGTTTTGCCTTTTGTGATTTCTTTGTCACCTGACTTTAAGATAACTTCTTTACCTTTTATGATCGGATTATTGTTTTCCATGATCGTTAAGGTGAAATTCTCACATGTTGGATTAGTTGGGATGGTGATTGTTTCATGACAAGTATCCGTTACTTTCACAGTACCAACTTTTTTGCCATCCACATATGCCTCATAGTCACCATTCGGCAGAACCGATTTGAAAATTTTTACATCTCCATTAATATTTGTTATTCCTTTTGCCACTTCTTTGTCTCTGTCTTTCAAGACCACCTCAATGTCCGGTCTTGCTGGGTTGCCTTCTTCAAATACAGCAATTGTAAAGTCTGTACACACTTCAGGTTGAGGCGGCAGTGGTTTAGGCTTAACTGTTGCTGAACATGTATCAGTTACCTTGAATGAGTTAATAAGAGAAGACTTTTCAAATACTTGATATGTGCCCTGCTTCATTTTCTTATTATCGATTTTGATTTGACCATTTCTATCTGTTTTTGCAGTAATAATGGTTTCTCCCGTTATACTTTTTACTGTCACTTCAACATCGGGACGAACTTCTCCACTTCTATACTGGACAGTTAGTGTGAAATCTTCACATACAGGAGCAGCTGCTATAACTCCTTCACAGTTTCCTTTATAACTGACTGTTACTTCTTTAATGAATAATTCTCCTTCGTAGACATCATACTTACCTGATGGCAAAGTGTTTGAAGGTACTTTGATTGTTCCCTTTTCATCTGTCGTCTTTGTAATCATAGATTCTCCGCTTTTACTCTTTACAGTTACTTCGACATTAGGACGAATCGCTCCGTTTTCATCTTTTACAGTAAATAAGAAGTCTGTACATTTTGGTGCTGGCTGAATTTCTGCTGCACAATCAAGATCAACGTCAAACTCGCCTAGATATTCACCATCTACATCGTGAACTTCATATTCACTTGGCTTTAAATCTGAGATAGCAAGCTTTCCTGAATTATCAGTTTTGGCGTCTTCTACAATTACCTCACCTGTATTCTTATCTTTTACTGTTACTGTAGTGGAAGAATCTAGACTTTCACCATCGACATCTTTAATTGTTAGTACAAAGTCTAGACAAGTTGGTGCTTGGATAACTTCTGCACCACAATTCCCGTCATTATAGTCGATTTTTACTGCGCCCAAGAATTGCTTTCCTTCATAGAGCTTATATTCTCCAGCCGCAGTAGTTGTTGGAACTGTGAATTCACCTTTTTCATCTGTTATTACCGTCACAATATCTTTACCATCTTTTTTCAATGTTACTTTAGCACCTGTACGTACTTTATCTGCAGTTTCCTTCACTGTTACTGTGAAAGCAGTACATTTTATTTCCGGTTGGATTTCAACTGCTTTACATTCTCCGTCAGCATTTTTTTCATAAGAAATAACTAGTGTTTCGTATACTCCATTATCGCCTGTTTCTTTAACCGTATACTTTCCGGCTGGGAGTTCTTTGCGTGGCACAGATACTTTACCATTCGCGTCTGTTGTACGTGTTACGATTGTTTTACCGTTTTCACTTATAAATGTTAGTTCAACGTCTTTACGTGCGTCGCTATTTGTATCTTTGATGAGTAGAGAAAATTCTTCACAGGCGTTTCCGACGTCCACCTTTTCATTGTTTACAACTTCATAAAGTTCCCCGCCATTTTCATTGAAGTTAATTGAATCGTTCATCGTGATTGTTAGTCCTTCGCTTGGCAACTTTTCGTAGTTATTAGGAGTTCCTGTTTCCTTCAACTTATATTTACCATAGCGAATATCATCAAGTGTCAGTCTTCCGTCATCGTTTGTAATAGCTTCCGCAAGTTTGATGGTTCCACTATTATTCCACAATTCAAATGTGATGCCTTTTAAATCTTTGGAAGCACCTGTAATTGAGTTATAGCCAGTTTTGTGTAGCTCCAGTTTTCCTTTCGCAGAGGAAATTGTACCACTTGCATCATTAAAATTGAATTTCTTATCCGTGATATTGTCACCCTTGGATATTCCCGACTCTTCTCCCT
Source organism: Sporosarcina sp. P1 (assembly GCF_002743155.1). NCBI lineage: Bacteria > Bacillati > Bacillota > Bacilli > Caryophanales > Caryophanaceae > Sporosarcina > Sporosarcina sp. P1. Next base: position 8,345 of record NZ_PDYS01000015.1, on the reverse strand, counting down.
CATAGTTAATGAAAGCCTCGTTCGAGAATTTATCTCCATTTCCACCTAAGAAGAAAGTTTTATAGCTGACTTGATAACCCTTTTGATCTAAGTTACCTAGTTCAAGTGTAAAGCTATTGTTTTCCTTATTTACAATCGGTGATACTGTTTCCCATGCTCCATGGCTGATTCCGCCAGTATCATTCAACTTAATTTCACGCTTCTGGAATGTATTTTCTAGAATTAATTGATTCTTAGACATTGTATCTGTCAAAGTGATATGCCCCAAATTGGAATGAGATGTATTCACATCAATGGTCCATGAAATAGTTTCTTCAATTCCATTTATTTCGGCACTTTTTTTAATCAATTCATTTGCATGTTTTACTGTTACGCCGGCACTTAACGGGAATGTGTTGTTATTCGTTGTAACGAAGTCCGCTTTGTTTTCGTATATTGCTTTACCGCCATTCCCAATAATGTTATCTGAGTCTTTTGTTTGATAAGTGATAATATAAGCATCAGTCGTATGTTCAGTGAATTTGATAGTGAATTTTTGCTTTGAATCTACTGTCTTTGTAAAGCCACTAGTAACTTCCGCACCTGGTACACCTTTATCATCACCAGATAAAATTAATTTGTGAACTTTGATTGAATCTGTAATCAGTTCATGTCCTTCTTCAATAGTATCCGTAAGAACAGATCCATTAATTGCTTGTTTATTGATGTTAACTGCAACATTCCAATTGAAAACCTGATCTACGTAGTCAAATGAACCATTTTTATATCCGTTTTGACCTGTTGGTGAGCTTTCGCCTGGATAGTATCCAGCTGTCTTTTCAACATTATATTCTTTAGAATCAACGGGACTAGTCCATTTAGCATTCGCTTTATTTTCATATGCGCCATATGCTGTACCGTTTTCAAGAATATCAAACTTAGTTTTGTAAGTGATAGTAAAGTTGGTTCCTTTTGATAACCTACCAAAGTTTAAATTAAAGCCTTCTGTTTTATCAGTTACTGTGATTATAGGTTCACTACCATTAGATATGTTAAACTGCTTGCCCTCTTCACCGAGTAATGTTTGACGAGTTCCACCTTCACCGAAATTTGTAAATGTATCTTCAATAATGAAATTATTCATTTCGTTTTCTACAGTCACTTTAATTGTCCACGTAATGATTTTATTATCATAGTCAATTGCACCACGTGTTTTAGAGAAGATATTTTCGTTAATTCCAAAGCTATCTGACTTTGTATTTTGTCCATCAGTTACTGTATTTTCAACGTTTTCGCCATTAATAACAAAATCGCTTTCATTTTCTGTTTCATACTCTATTAAATACGCTTCACCATTTGGAGATTCTAAAATAATATCGAAGCCCTTACCATCATCATGAATGGTTGCCGATCGTGCGACTTCCGATCCTATTGTTCCCGATCCAGATGCGTCTACCGTCACACTATATACTTTGATAGTACCCGGAATGACTTTATGCGGACCTTTGATAGTGTCTACTAATGTCCGTGAATCTATTTTACTGCCGAAGTAATTATAGGCTATTTGCCACTTCGCTTTGTACTTATCCTTTACAATAGCGGTTTTCTTTAGCTTATCGCCATAAGTATGGCTAACTTCTGCACTCGCAGAAATTTCACTTCCCTTGTTATTCAGAGTAGCAGTATTAGTGAACTTCTCTGTAACATTTTCTTGTTCATGCGTAACAATCGTCTTATAAGTTAACTTGTATGCATATCGTCCATTCTCTAAGCTTACAGGGAATGAAGTCGCAGTAGTTGTATCCTTACTACTGCCTACACCTGATAATCCTACTGCAAATTTCTCTACTGTGATGTCTCCATCAAGTTCATGCTTGCCATCCGCAGTATCATTTAGTGTTGCACCTTCCAATAAAGTCCCTTCACGATTCGTCCAAACTTCCCATTCTATATAACGAGCATTTCCTTCAATAACCGGTTTACCTGACTTCGTCATCGACTGCCCAGTAGCTTTTGGTTTGAATACGAATGGAATTGTAATTGAATCCGATCCAGCTATAGGTATTACCAGCTCTTGTTCTAACCCTTCATTTGTTCCGTCTGCATTAAATTCTGCAAAGAACTTTAAAGTCCCATTAAAGAAAGACTCTTCTTCAAGCGTACCTTCAATTAATTTTACCGTTACAGTTTTACCAACTGTAGTAAATTCAAATGTCACATCGTCTTCGCTGACTGTGCCATTTAGACCGCCTTGATTAAAGTTCAACAAGGATTGTGGAAGGTCAAAAGTAAAGTGCGATCCTAAACCCGATTCCTGCTTTGCATTAATTATAAATTTATAATAAACTTCAACCTTGTCCCCTATAGTAGGAGTAACATTTGCTGCATCGCTTGCATTGCTGATAGCCGTTCCATTAACGATCAGATGATTAAAATTCAAATTGACATTGTCTTGAAGATTTATATTTTCTTCAACTAATAGTTCATTCTCATCTTCGTCAAGTTGCTCTTCATCTTCATCAGCAGTTTCATCACTTTCCTCATCTCCATCTTCGTCAGAGGATTCTTGATCAGAAGAATCTTCACCCTCGCCTTCCGTTACATCCATCTCATCTTCTTTATCAGTTGGTTTTTCCGCTTTATTCTCTTCGTCTGGCTTAGTCTCCGGTTTTATAACCGGGTTTTCATCCGGTTTCTCATCAGAATCCACAGAAGGTTTATCTAGTTGTTCTTCAGAATCATTAGATCCTTCATTTTCTGGCTTGGGCTTTACCGGTTCTTTCGGCTCCTCAGGCTTAACTAGATCTTGTTCGGGAACCTCAACCTTCTCTGTATCCGCCTCAGCAGAATTTCTTTTATTTTCCTCATTCCCTACATCATTCGACGTAGACTGCGGAAAGCTTTCCGCACTAGCCACACTTGCACCAATCGGCCCTAGAATAGTTTGGCTTATGATCAGAAGTGTAAGCATGAATATGTTGATCTGTTTCTTCAAAATTTCTTCCCCTCTTCTCTCTTCATTGTGTATGGCAGGGTCGTTTGTTGCTGACCCTTCAAATGAATATCCCTCTTTTACAACTCTTATCTATATGTAGATATAAATAACTTGGTTAACGCTTCTCCACTTCTTGAAGTTCTGCTTGCACAATCAATCGGTCCGGCGGATTCCAGCTACCGAGTGGTGTGCATGTGACGAGTGTGAGTTGCGGTGTTTCTTTGTCTTCTAATACGGATACGTCTGTTTTATGTACGATAAATGTATCGGTAATGCGGTAATGAAGGATTTCATTCTTTGTATTCACCTGTATGTCGTCGCCTACTTCCAGTTCTCCAAGCCGATTGAACTGCTTGCCATCCGCTACTGCGCGATGTCCTGCAAGGCCAACATTATGTTTCGTGAAGTCTTTTTGTGGCTCCATGATCCCCGCACCTTTGCCGAGTTCATTCTCCGTAACCCCATCGAACATTAGCATCTTCAAATCAATTTTATCGATCGAGACAATTCCACGACTACCTTGAAGTGAAGGGCTTTTCTTATCCACTGGTGCTTCCGCTGACGATACCCTTTCTGGTTCATCCGTAAAGTCCACGTCTTCCATGGCACCGAGCTGATCAAAGGCTTCAAGAAGTTCCTGTTGCTGTTTGTCGTATGCGATATTCTTCAACATCGGATAGCAAACGATTAACACTCCGCCAATGACAAGAGCCCAACCTATAAATTTCCGAGTCATTGCACCTTCTCCTTCGATAGACGTATTCTTCACTCATACGAGTATAATGACCACCTCTTACAAAACTCTTAAACTCTTAGTGCTGTATACAGCAGAAAAGAGACTAATCTCCTTTCATGATTAGTCTCTCGCATTTATATTATTAGCATTTCCTAAACAGAATCCTCTTGACCACTGAAAAACTCTTCCTTCAATCGTTTTCCATACGCTTGTCCACTTTCGCCACGCTTTCGCGGAAACTCTTGCATCACGATAGGTAATACTCTTTCCCAGAGTACATTCATCACATAGACGTCTCGATCAAATTGATAGTCCAGTTCATTTAGTGTTAATTGTAGCGACTTCGCATACTTTCGTTTTTCCGCGTCCCAAATTGTCGATACATTCTCTTCAATATACGCATCTATTTCGTCTTCCGTTACTGTAATCCCATATGCTTCTTTAGCAATATCTAAAGCATCTTGATAATGTTCTGTTTGCTTCTCCGCGATACCTCTCAGAAACGGAGAAGAGTGCTCTTGCCCAGTAAGATTATTTTTCACACGTAAACGGAACTCCGTCTTACTTGTTGAAAATGATTGGTCGAGCTGATTCTCATGCTTTCCGGATTGAATAGATGCCAGCTCCTTTGCTATTTCGGGCATATCTTTCAGCACCTTTTCTACGGACTGATTCATCGAGGCATAATCTATTCCTATTGTTTCGATCTTTTGTTGTTCTGAACTCGCCGTTTGTTTAATTAACAACGTTCCAGCAATCAAGACAGTAAAACAAATCATAATGAGGTGAAACCGATTGCGAGCAGTCATTGTCATTCGCTCCTTCATCTGTTAGGTCGCTCTAGTATGTCATAGGAGTGATGCAATATTTGTTGAAACTACTGATTATCAGTGAAAATTTTCCCGTAAAATTCGACAACAAAAAACCCAAGGATCCGGAGTGAACCAGATTCTTGGGTAATTATTTATTGACGTGCAGCAGGTGTTTTTTCGATCATAAATGTTACAACTACGAATAAAGCAAAACTTATTAATAACACGGTACCGCCTACGATATAGAATATGAGCGAGAATACTTCATTTATATTAAACGGCTGCATGAACTGCAACCACATTCCCGCCGTTAAACCAATCGAACCGATAATCCCTGTCCAGCCTTGCAGTGTTAACAGCTTTCTAGCACGGACCCGGTAAATCTTGTAGAACACGCCCCATGAAAACACAGACAACCAGCCTACAAGTAAAATATGCGCGTGAATCGGACGGAACGCATACGAACCGGCCCCTGCCATGTGGGAACCAAGAACCGTCCCAATTAAACCAAAAATTGCTGCAATACGAATCAATCGTACACTCCACTTTTCTTGCATTTTATATTTCCTCCTGTCGTCTTTATATTACATTTATTATAACACTCCGAGATGAACGGAAGATGAACAGCCTGTTACAGCTTCGGTAAATATACAATGAATAGGGTACCTTTACCTAACTCACTGACCACTTCCACACGGCCATCATGAAGACGTACTACCTGTTCAACAATAGATAATCCAAGACCGGTCCCTTCCACTTCGCGCGTTCTCGAGTGGTCTGCACGATAAAAACGGTCAAATATTCGATTCTTAGTTTCAGTTGACATACCAATTCCTGTGTCTTCAATAGAGAAATAGACCTCATTGTTCCTCTCAGTCAATCGGATGTCAATCGTTCCCCCATCCGGCGAATATTTCAGTGCATTCGACAATAAATTCTCCCATACTTTCTCAAGAAATGCAGGATCACCTTCATACGTGATGTCATCGACTTCAAGCATGACGGACATTTCTTTTTCTTGCAATAACCATTGTGCTTTTCGCACAGTTTCTTTCACTTGCTGATCCACACGGAATACTTTTTTCTGCAATGGCGAGATAAGCTGGTCGAGTGATGTCAACAATAGTAGCTGCTTCGTCAAAGTCGATAGGCGTTCTGTTTCAGACTGGATGATTCCCGCATAACGTATACGCTCAATAGCTGGTAACTCTTCATCCATTAACAAATCTGCATATCCTTTAATATTCAATAATGGTGACTGGAAATCATGCGATACGTCACTGACAAACGCTTTTCGAATTTGGTCATTCTCACTCAAACGATCAATCATCTGTTGAAAGCTATTCGCCAGTTGCCCAATTTCATCTCGACGATCAATCGACAGCTCACTCGTGAACTGCTCCTCGCCTACCTTCTTCGTCGCTCTCGTCAATACAACAATTGGTGCAATCAGCTTCCGCGCAACGACGAGCATCGCGAGAATACTGATAATCGCCATGACTATAACCATGCCACCGAGCAAATAGTGGATTTCCGTGAAGAGCATTTTAATATCTGGTCGCAAAAACAATGCATACGTTTTTCCATCGTACATAAACGGTACACCTACTGTATTAGCGGATTCATTAGAGAAATAACCCGTCACAAACGTTTCTGCCTTTAGGTCCCGCATACCATGATAGACTTGGCCACTATAGACCTTCTGAACCGCTCCATACTCTAGGTTATCATCCCGAAATGCTTCCCCGTAGACAATCGAGTCACCATCAGGCGATTTGACGAGCAGCTTATACCCCGCTCCGGCCAGCATATCAAAGTAGGCTGGTAAATTTATGCTGTCATTCGCCTCGATGAACAAAGCAATCTCCTCGGCAACTTTAACATTCTTCGCATCGTTCTCATCTTTTAAATATCGGTGGTAATAGGTGTTGACGGAAAGGAACGCTACTATCGCACTTGACACCATGATCCCAACTGTTAAGACGAGAAACTTCCCGTACAGCGACTTCATTCCAAAACCTCAAGCTTATACCCAACACCACGTATCGTCACAATCTTCACCTGACTCGTAAGCTTCTCGAGCTTATCCCGCAAACGTTTAATATGCACACTCAACGTCTGTTCATCTCCTTCATAATCAAAGCCCCATACGCGCTCTACTAACACTTCGCGCGTAAACACCTGACCATGGCGAGAAGCTAACACTGACAACAATTCAAACTCTTTTAATGGAAGCAATAATGACTTCTTACCAAGCACTACTTCATAACTCTGGCGATTGATCACTAAAGGACCGACCTGAATCATCCGGTCTACCGCTTTATCATAACGTCTCAAAATAGCATGGATCCGGAACAATAACTCCTTCGGTTCAAATGGCTTTACCAAATAATCATCTGATCCAGCCAAAAAGCCACGCTCCTTGTCCTCCATCTCGCCTTTAGCTGTCAACAACAAAACTGGGATTTCCGTATCCTCACGAAGCCTTTTCGTTAGCGTATAGCCATCCATGCCTGGCATCATCACATCTACCACCGCTAAATCTGGCCACTCTTTGTCGACTACCTCAAGTGCCTCTAGTCCATTCATTGCCTTCACGACGGTATACCCTGCCTGTCGCAAATGAATACTCACCAATTCCAAAATATGTATGTCGTCATCCACCACTAAAATCTTCATGTAATCCGTCTCCTCCTTTTCCACTCTGCATTCAATAATCCAGAAAGAATAATAATTACTGCCGTTAGATAAAACCATAACACTAGCATGATAATCCCGGCTAATTGTCCATATAGCCTAGAGTAATCCACCCGTGATACATACTCTCCGAATAATAATGAAACTAACTGCCAGCCAAATGCTGAAAGCAAAGCTCCTGGCAACGCCTCTTTCCATTTCATCTTTCCCGTTGGCATAAGTTGATAAAATAATAAGAAGAACAAAAATAAAAAGAATGTGCCAAGACCCCATTTTATATTGGGCCAAATATACAACCAGCCTTCCCATGCATCTAGCACATCATAATACGCAATGACTGTATGCATAAGTTTTTCAATCAACGGCAAAAATAGAGACATCGGTACGATAAGCATGAATAGAATAGTTACACCGAGATTACGGATTATGCTAATCCATAGCGGTTGCTGATGAAGCCTCCGATTCGCCATGTCCAATGAACGGGCAAATGATTGTACCGCAATGGATGTGGTCCATAATGCAGCTAGCACACTGAGTGCTAGTAACTTGCCATGACTTTTATAGAGTACAGACTGAACACTTTGCTCAATCAGCTGAAAAGATTCATCTGGCACAAATGGACGTAGCAACGCTAAAATACTAGCCTCTTCTACAGGTAAGAATTGTACAATAGACAGCACTACAAGCAAAAAAGGCAATACCGAAAGCAACAAATAGTAAGCGTTCTGCGCCGCCTGATCAAAAAAGCGTTCTTTAAAGAAGCGTTTAATTATAGTCATGAACATAGAAATCCCTCCCCTGCTATCGTACGTGTCTTACTATCAATATACCCCAACAAGCCATAGACTATTAGGTTAAATGAAATTTTAAAGAGAAATTTAGTTATTTCCTGGGGAAAATAGTGGATGTGGAGTAAAGTTGATGATCTTTTGGTGATTGAATGGTTGGTGTGGCTGATAAGATTGCTTGCTGAGGGGCGTGATGTGGATAACCGTGGGGATTGTAGCGCTTAAGCCGTGTGATTGAGCGGATAACCGTGGGGATTGAGCGCTTAAGCCGTGTGATTGAGCGGATAACCGTGGGGATTGAGCGCTTAAGCCGTGTGATTGAGCGGATAACCGTGGGG
>NZ_PDYS01000014.1:0-77563 GCF_002743155.1 Sporosarcina sp. P1 | reverse complement strand
AGTTTTTTTAAAAAAACTTCATTTCAAATCATACAACCGATTAACTATTCATTAAGTTGACGCCTATGGGAGGGGCGACTCTGGGAGGATCAGCTCGACAGGTGAGACCACTAAAGGAGCGCAGCGACTAGGGGGCTCACCGCGAGCCCTCCAGAACGCGTCCCCTCCGAAGCGCCAATCCCCTACCCTAAACTCTTGCCAGCCTATCTACTTAAAGCCCCCCTAGTCCATTAGATTCATTTAATTATCTGAATGTTTCTAATCTATCGAAATAGGTTACAATAGGAAGTAATAGGGTCAGATGGCTCTAATTACATAAAGGAGTGATGAGCGATGAACTTGGACAAGACGATTGAGTTTACATGGCAAGACTTTGCACTAGGCGTGGCCGGGTCGGGATTATTCGTAGTGGCGCTCCATTTCCTTACACTATGAGAAAACGTATATTACAACGCACATAAAAACACCTCAACGTTGACGCACATAGATGTGCTTTCAATTGAGGTGTTTTTAACGTTTTTGTGTGATGATCAAATCATTCGCAGTCCTTCCATCAACTCCTTGAACAAGAGTTGGTTTTTGGTTTCTAGCGCATAGTCTACCATTCGTTCCCAATTATCTTGCTCCAACTTCTCCACTAAACCGTCCGCTTCACGCATGTACTCTTCCTGTAGATGGCCTTCCAATCCCATCGCTCCTTCGAGTATAGTCGACAAATGCAAATGCAAATCGGAAACTAGCAACAATTGATAAAGTGGGATTCGTATAAACCTGCTTCCTCGCTGAAAGACGAATACTTCTCCTAAGTTCTCAATCTGCAAACTTTTCGTATTCACAACGATTTCCTTCCCTTCTGCGGGGATGAATTGGAACACCTCATCATTTCGCTTAATCGAGAAATATTGATAAGCGAATACAAGGCGTAAGTTGAATTCTTCCTTCCTGGTGAAAAATGGCTTGATTCGCTGTATGACTAGCATTTCTTCCCCCTCCTCTTCAGTAATTTGAATTTTCCGATTATTATTAATATATCACATTAAAGAGGATTTTGTGCATGATATGAGTCGGAAACCATCTAATATACCAAGAGAATTTTTCAGAAATCGGTCATAGCGGCAAATCCAGCCGTCTTTCGGGTTATTCATCACGCCTCTACGAGAAAAGTTTTGGACACCGGCCGATACTCGATGTTTCCCTCTTTCAATTGTTCCAGTAATTGTTTACTCGCATCGACATTCGTTTTCACGTAAGAAAAGATCATTTGACAGTCCGCGTATGAAATGATGACTTGCTCAAAGATCATCTCGTCACGCGTGACGTTATACAAATATGAAACTTCCCCATTTGGATCATGGACAGATTTTTCGGAATGCTGTTCGAGAGAATCGAAGAAATGTGGTGCATTTGTGATCATAAGTTCTGGCTTTTGTAAACGGTACCGCAATTGAGGAAAATGTAAAATCAATTGCACTTTTTCTATCATTTTCGCCTACTTTCTATTTTTTATCACAATCTTCTCACATTATTGTAGAAAAACATCGGAATTGCTGATTCGTCAATTCGTATTGTTTAAATGACAATTTACCGAAATACCGGATTCTTTTCTTATACGATGGCGAGAAAAACGGGTGATGAAAATGAGTTTCGGAACACAATTACGAGAATACCGCGATGAGTATTTACATATTTCACAAAAACAAATGGCCGAAGATCTTGGAGTCGATGGTGCGACGATGTCTAGATATGAATCGAGTGAACGAGCTTTCCCAATTTATTTGGTGCCGATCATTAAGAAGATCTATAACATACCGGATGATGTATTACTTGCGATGATTCTGGACAAACCGTTAAAGACGGTACGTCCTTTTTCGAATCAGACGCTCGACAGTAGCGCCACGTATGAAAAAGGGTTTCTTACACAGTACGGATCGCTAATTGAAAACGAGCCACTGTTGAAAGAATTTATTTTACGGGCTAATTCATTGGACTACGAAAACCGCCAGTTGTTGCTATCAGGCATGTTGAACTTCATGCAGTTGTTCGAAAACCAAACAGATAAATAAGATCTGATTGTTTTTATGCTCCTCAAGTTGTGGTAAAGGACCGATAAAAACGGTATAATAGGAGGAATGCTTAAGTAAGGAGTGGATTCGGTGGCCATCACTATTGAACGAATCGCAAATATGCACGAATCACAAATTGAAGAATTCATGAATCATATTAAACATACATTTCAGCCGTCTGTCCCTGCACAGGCGGAAATTATACGCAAGGCTGCTTCACTTGTACGTATGAACGCAATCGGTGCGTATCGCTACACGGAAACCGAGCAATCCTTGATGGCAAACATTTCGGGTACAGAATCCGAATTCGCACGTCTTTCTTTCATGACGATGGAGCCGTACTGTACATGTGCCGACGGAGACTGGTGCGCGCATCAGATCTCGGTCGTCTTTCATTTGTACTCGCAGTTTCATTCATTATCGGATTGGCTGAATACATGGCGCCAGTCAGGAACTGTGCAGACACAATTGTCGATCAATGAACGGACGCCGGAAGCTTGGTTGAACGCATTATCCGAATTAGTGAAGCCCCTTGGCGAGTTGAATGCGAGTGACGGACCGACTGGATTCTTGCATTATGCTTCCAAAATTGAACACCAGAAAACGCGGCTTTCTCCTTTTGAATGGGAATGGAAGCCGCTCTTTTCGCTGTACTATCAACTAACATTATTGCGGGCGGCATGGCCATTCCTTAAAAGTGAACTATCGGCGAATGATTCCTATCATTACGGCAAATGGCAGCTGACGATCTGGCTCAATGAGCAAATGTCCGAAATGAAAGCAGGCATCAAACAGCTGAGTTCAAAATCTCGTCTATTTGAGACGGACGCATTTCACACCAAGCTCAAAGATTTGATCCATTCATTCGCACTCGACGAAGATGGTTTATTCTCGAAACGTTTTGAAGCGTTCCGACTTGTTTATACTGAGCTTTATTCCGATGAGGCTGAATTGACGCAGGAGATTGAACGTCTGCAAAAAGAAACGGCAGCAGACGCACCATTATTCCGTGCGTTTCTCTATTTGACATCGGGACGGTTTGACGAGCTCGATGAGGAACTGAATACTTTAGATGCTACTGCTGTTCCTCAATGGTTGGCATTTGCGCTCTATGCGAAGGAAGATGAGGATTTTGATATTGTGCAGTCGATTATGTTGCAATTGCTTCCTCATTTAGCCGAGCATTATCAGCAACTTGCGACGCGTAACCGTTCGGCGTTTGCCGAGGACATCGACGAGTTGCTGGCGTTATCCGATGTTCCAGAAGATCAGCGCGATCAACTGTTTCAATCGTATGGACCGGAAGCAAGTCGTGCATATGGCAAGTTTTTATTCGAACGTAATCGTTATGCTGAATGGGCTGCGCTTATGCATTTAACGCGCGGGTCAGTCGATATGATCGATAGCTCAGCGATGAAAACAGCACTCGCAGAAGATTCGCAAGCGGTGTTCCCTCTCATGCATGCCGAAGCATTGAAATTAGTCAAAGAGAAAAATCGAGATAGCTATCGCCGTGCAGTGCGTTTATGGAAGCAAATGAAGGCTGCTGCGAAGCGCGATGGCCGCGATGAATTTTGGAACCGTTATGTCCATACAGTCCGCCAGCAATTTCCACGTCTGCGTGCACTGATGGAAGAGATGGAGAAAGGAAATCTACTTCTATGACCGATTCGAACATCTTACAACTTTCATTAGAGTTAACGTTACAAGAAGGACAAGACGGCATCTTCATCGTGTCCGCAAATGTCGCAGGTGAAACGCGCAAGATCGATGCGGATATGCTAGTGTCGTATTTATTTTATTCGGATGAACCCACGATGTACGGCATGTTGGTGGAGCAACGTGATAATTGGCTCGATATATCGATCGATATGTTGTTGCGTTTGTTCTCGTCTGGTAGTCATCCGTATGTGCAATACGCAGGTGCGACTTCTAACGACCAACAAATCCTGACAGCCATTCGCGAGGCAGCGACGTTATGGAATGATCCTGCGTTGTTTTCGTACGTTGAAGCGAATGAGTCTGGACTGTCGTTTGATCTCGATCAAACCCATTTATCTCAGCAGGCGGGGCGGTATATCTCGCTTGCGATGCGCGGACAGTTGGCGACGCTCGGTGTCTCAATGGCAGACTTCCCTGCTTTGTTGCCGCATTTTCAGCAGTATGGATGGCCAAATACCGAAAAGTCGAAGTTACCATTCCGCGTAGCACTTCGTTTGACGGAGCCGGAGATCGATGGGACCGATTGGTTGCTTGAGACGATTCTAATTAGTGATCGTGGTGCGCAGTGGTCACCAGCGATCGGTAAAATAGCAGGCTCGATCGAAAATGCTTTACCTGCAAAACGCAAGCCGTATGCGGAAGATATTGAAGAGCGTCAATCCGAAATGGTCGGGATTTTCCGTTCCGTCGAATGGTATGAGCCGCGACAGTTCATGCATGTGCCGCTAAATGATGCGCAAGTGCGGATTTTCATTCAGGAAGATCTGCCACTATGTCAGGCATTTGATTATCCGGTTATACTGCCGGCTTGGTTAAAAACCGTGACAGAGACGAAGTTGAAGATTCGGACGTCTGCGGGTATGCAGTCGTATCGCTCGTCAGCGAGTCTCGATCAAGTGTTGTCGTTTGATTGGCAGTTTTCACTCGCTGGGGAAAAGATCGATAAGAATCAGTTCCAGAAGATGGTCGATGAAAACCGCGAGTACATTCGCGCGGGCGATGAGTGGTTCCATTTGGATCCCGCATGGCTCAAACGTATTCGTGAGTTGATGGAGCAAGTCGATGATGGCGAATGGACAGTGAAGGATTTGCTGTTCAATGAAGTGCCGGAAGAGATTGCGCCGGTCTACGATGAAGAGGAAGAAGACGATCCGTTAGTCGCGTTTTCGATGCAACAGTCTTTGCGTAAAGTAATGAATATGTTGCATGACAAGAAAGGTTTACCGGCTGTTGCGGTTCCTGAGACGTTGCATGCCGAGTTGCGTCCGTATCAGCAAGAAGGTTTCGAGTGGCTTCATTTCATGCGCGACAATAAATTCGGTGCTGTGCTGGCGGATGATATGGGACTTGGTAAAACTGTACAGCTCATTACGTATTTGTTGTATGTGCATAATTTACCGGAAACCGACTCCCCTTCGCTAATCATTTGTCCGACAAGTGTCATGGGGAACTGGCAAAAGGAGCTCGAGCGTTTCGCACCTTCTTTGAACGTACATGTACATTATGGGACGAATCGTGCGCGCGAAGAGCAGTTTGCGGATATTATGAGCAAGCGTCAAACGCATATTATTTTGACGACGTATGGTACCGCCACGCAAGACGGCGAGATGCTGTCGATGTACGAGTTTGCAAATGTAACTATTGACGAAGCGCAAAATATTAAGAACTTGCAGACGAAGCAGTCACGAGCAATACGGAAGTTGCGCGGTGGGCATCATATCGCATTGACGGGTACGCCGATCGAGAATCGTTTGTCGGAGTTATGGGCCATTTTTGATTTCATTCATAAAGGGTATCTTGGCAGTTTCCGTAAATTCAGCGAAGAGTTCATCGTGCCGATTGAGCGTGATGATCTTGAAGCGGAGAAGCGGAAATTGCGTGCTCGAATTCAGCCGTTCATGATGCGCCGGACGAAGAATGATCCGGAGTTGCGTCTGAACTTGCCTGAGAAGCTCGAGCAAAATGAATATGTACCGCTGACTCCTGAGCAAGCGGCATTGTATGAAAGTTTTGTTTCGGAGACGAAATTCAAACTCGAGACTCTGACAGGATTTGAGCGCAAAGGCTTAATCTTGAAGATGCTCAGCCGTTTGAAACAATTATGTAACCATCCGGCTTTATTCCTAAAAGAACCGCCAGCCCCTGCTGCCGAATTGACGAACCGATCCAATAAAATGGCGCGAATCGTTTCGATGGCAGCGGAGATTGCGGCGAACGGTGAGCAATGCTTGATCTTCACGCAGTATATCGGCATGGGGCAAATGATCCGTCAGTGTTTGTCCGAGCTACACGGAATTGATGTGCCGTTCTTGACGGGCAGTATGCCAAAAGGACAACGTGACGCATTGGTCGAGGCGTTCCAAAACGGGGAATTCCCGATTTTCATCCTGTCATTAAAAGCTGGGGGCACCGGCTTGAATCTGACACAGGCGAATCACGTATTGCACGCAGACCGTTGGTGGAATCCGGCTGTGGAGAACCAGGCAACGGATCGTGCGTACCGTATCGGGCAGACCAAATTCGTACATGTGCATAAATTTGTAACCGTTGGGACAATCGAGGAAAAAATTGACGAGATGCTCGTCGAGAAAGCAGCGTTGTCAGCTGATTTGATTCATTCGAGTCAGTGGTTGACGGAGCTCAATGATCGAGAGCTCGAGGATTTGCTGACGTTTAATTGACATAGTTATCACTAGGACCTGTATCGAAATAGGATGCAGGTCTTTTTGCATTCATTTTATATCGGAGGGAATGAGGAATGGATTGGTTTTGATCGTTTCCAGGTAATTGATGCGCTCGTTCAGGTTGGCAATAATGCGGATCAGCTGGCCAATCTGGTCTTCGAGGCGTTGAATATCTTGTTTCTGCGCGACTGTAGGTGTGCTGTGCATGTGGGCTTCATCCTTTCTATGAGCGGGTATGTATTCCGTCAGCCCGCCAAGTGGAAGTGGTCTCCGACAAAGACGGGTGACGGATGAGTTGGCGTAAAATTGATTCAGTTCCTATGCTGAATGTACTCCCGGCATCACAGAGGATCGAGTCCCCACCCGCTCTTGCTTCAGCCGAGTCATGCTAGTTGGCGAATATGCTTGTAGTGTCGTGTGATTTTCTCTTTTTTCATTTCTCTTCAATTGTGTGTCATCCATCTCTTTTCAGGAATTGATCAGCAACGGATGTGCGACGGCGGATATGCCTTTGTCCCCTCTCCTTTCCAAGTTGGATAGTGTTAAAAAATAGGTAGTGCGGTTTCGGTTGATTTCGCTTCTTCAAAACGTTCGGGCTCAGTAGATGAATGCGTTTTCATTTCTGCCTGTTGAGGTTTGGATGACTTCGAAAGAAAGCGGATGTCGCTGCACATGACTTCCATGATATACACTTTCGAACGGTCTTCCCTTTCGTAGTTCCGGGTCTGAATGCTTCCACTGACGCCTACGAGCGATCCTTTGCCGCAGTGACGGACTAGGTTTTCGGCGGATCGTCCCCAAACGGAGCACGGCACGAAGTCGGTTGCTATTTCCCCGTTTGCGTTTTTGAAGCTACGATTGACAGCGAGGGCGAACGTGGTATTGACACGTCCTGACGAGTGTTCTTTTAATACGAGGTCTTTGGTGATGCGCCCTACTAAAGCCACTTGGTTCACGAGTTTGTTCCTCCTTTCTTTGTGCTGCCCTTATCGTAATCCACATAGGGTCAGTATGGCAAAGAGGCAAAATTGAATTTTGACGCCATTTTCGGTGTGGTTTTTCAATTTTTATTCGAAGGAATTTTTGGACATTCGCGGTATCATGCGATTTCCACGTGACGAGGTAAACGGCATTTTTGAATACTCGAGTATTTTAAGATTTTTATGCTATACTTGGGAAAATTGTACCGAGGTGATGGGATTGAAGACGTTTAAGATGATTTCGGTGGAAGTGCTTCAGGAGAGTGGCGTGCTTGCGTTTCCGCTGTTTGACGGCATTATCATCAACCAGGAGAACAGTCACCGTTTGTGGGTGCTTGAGCTGTTCATTGATGCCAAGTATAAGGATATTATGGAAAAGTGGAAAGCCGAGGAGACGTTGTTGACCGTCCGCGTCGTCATTTCGTATCCTGGCAACGAGCCCGCTTCGTTCGATGTGGCGGTTGAAAACTGGCGTCAGATTGGTGACCGCATTTCCGTGCTAATGAAGGGACGTCTGAAGCGTGTCCGTTCGAAGTATCCGGAATATTTGCTTGAAGAATTGTTGGCTGAAGGTTTGGAAGGCGATGCGTTGCTCGAGCAATTCCAAACGGCGATGTGGGATCGGCCGAAGTTGAAGCGCGATATGGAAATGGATGAGAAGACGAAGTTGTGATGGTTAGGCTGCCCTTTTTCGGGGGTGGCTTTTTTTGTGTTTTGGTGGGTATTAGGGTGGGTGTGTGGGGGGGGTGCATAGAGCGGGTACGTCGACACATAGAGCGCTGGCTGACCAGGATTGAGCGGATAGCGCGGGTGATAGAGCGGGTACGTCAACACATAGATCGCTTGCGGACCAGGATTGAGCGGATAGCGCGGGCGATAGAGCGGGTAAGCCGACACATTGAGCGCCCGCGGACAGGGGTTGAGTGTGATTGGCGCGAGCGATAGAGCGAGTACGTCAGACACATTGAGCGCTCGCGGACCGAGTTTGATCGGATAGCGGGAGTGATAGAGCGGGTACGTCAACACATAGAGCGCTTGCGGACCAGGATTGAGCGGATAGCGCGGGCGATAGAGCGGGTAAGCCGACATTGAGCGCCCACGAACAGGGTTTGAGCATGGATTGGCGCGAGCGATAAAACGGGTACGTCAGACACATTGAGCGCTCGCGGACCAGGATTGAGCGGATTGCGCGGGCGATAGAGCGGGTAAGCCGACACATTGAGCGCCCGCGGACAGGGTTTGAGTGTGATTGGCGCGGGCGATAGAACGAGTACGTCAGTCACATTGAGCGCTCGCGGACCTACATAGAGCGGAACACGCGCGACATTGAGCGGGTAAGCCAGCACATAGAGCGCTCGCGGACCTACATAGAGCGGAACACACGCGTCATTGAGCGGATAAGCCGACACATTGAGCGCCCGCGGACCTTGATAGACTACCCCACTCATAATAAAAACGACCCAAGCATTCAATATGCAGGGTCGTTTTTATTATGGCGGGAATCATCGTACTTTACGATCTTCATCGCGCAATACGCCGTCTGGAGCAGCGTTGTTACCGTTCATGTTGCCGTCCACGTTGGTGTCGTCGCGTGCGCCACGGTTTTCGTTGTTGTCATCGATGAGTTCGTCGCGAGTTTTTTCGATACCTTCGCGCGTGTCGTCGATGATGTCTTCGCCTTCTCTCTTCATGATGCCACGGTCATTGTTGTCGTCAAGACCGTCGAGATTAGGACCCATACGCTTGTTGTCGTTTGGCGTATTGTTACGTTCCACATCTTGCATAGGTGTTTCGTTGTTGCTTGGCAGTGCGCCGTCGTTCGTGTTACATGCGGTCAGAACGAGTGCGGAAGCAAAAACCACGGGCAGAGCTTTTCTGATCATAAAAAAATTCCCTCCTTTTTACGAGCTGTGAACGATACGTATCGGTATGTTCATGGATAGCTTGTGCGTAAAGGAGAGAACTATTCGTTTTAATTATTCGTATGACCTGATGTGGTTTCCAATACGTTTTGAACGTATACAGCTTCCGCTTTACAGCCATAATCATAATGTGTGTCGAGATTTTCTTGTAACATTTCAATTTGTGCGATTTGCTCTTCTGTCGGCGGATCGTTGAGGATGCGGATTAGTACTTCCTCCACGCGTTCCGCTAACTCTTTATGGAACTCGGCGTCTACTTTGATGTCTTCAGGAATCTTGTCGTACCAAAGTGCTTTGGTCGTAATGTATTCCCGCCAGTTCGCATAAAACTGTTCGATGTTATATTCTTCTGCTGACCAGCCAATTTCACTCATATATTGTTCGAATGATTGGGAAATGGAACGAGTGATGCTGCTCTTAATATTTGGAGAAAGCTTTTTTAACATGCTGTAGTATACCCTCCCACTGTATGCCCATACCGGCATTCCAATGATTATTCTATCAATTTTTTAGTACGGCATCATGATGTTATTGCTCTTGAACAGGTCCGAGTGCGAATGTAATGTCTGCTTCACATGCCACTTCGCCTTCGACGGTTGCGATTGCTTTTCCTTTTCCAATGGTTCCACGCAAGCGGACGATTTCTACTTCGAGACGAAGCGTGTCGCCTGGTACGACTTGACGCTTGAAACGGCAGTTGTCGATGCCTGCAAAAAATGCTAAACGGCCTTTGTTTTCTTCTTTTTTGAGTAAAGCGACTGCGCCTACCTGAGCGAGTGCTTCCACGATTAGGACTCCTGGCATTACTGGGTAGCCCGGGAAGTGGCCGTTAAAGAAGTCTTCATTGATTGAAACATTTTTTAACCCGACTGCGCGCTTGCCTTCTTCGAGTTCTTCGATGCGATCGACGAGCAAGAATGGATAGCGATGCGGGATGATTTCTTGTATTTGTTGAGCATTTAGCATGAAATTTGTCTCCTTTATTCCAGAGGTTCTGAAGATTTCAGAGGTTTCTGTACTATTTACCGTTCATGATATCAAAAATATGCTGCCATGTCTCTTTTTTGAAGACATCGCCTGCTGAGCCGTCGCCGATTACACTGAAACCAACCATTGTACCTGCTATTGCCGCTAAGACCATTAACAACAGTATAAGTAGCAATCGTAGCCAGATGGGAATCATGCGTACTTGAACCCAACGCATTTCGCTTACCGGTTTTGCAACTTTTTCGGAACGTTTTTTTCGTGGCCGTTTTGACGTCATCTTCTTCCAGAATGTCACGTCGCCCTCGTTTGATGCAGATCGTTTTTTTACAGGTTCCGTTTCGATTAGAAGAGTTTGTTCTGGTGCGTCAGGAGCCGTTTCTAGCGGTTCTGTCTCTGTTGTCGACTGAATATCTTCCGGAACTTCTTTGTCTGTTGCAAGAGGCTCTGACGGCGTAATTGCGACTTTGTCCATTTCAGTTGTCGCAACGGGATCTGTTTCTGTAAGCTCAATCGGATCTTCTATCTCTGTTGGTTTCTTCAATGGTTCGAATGGTTTCACAGGTGAAAGTGGTTCTGTTATTTTTTTGAAATTTGAATTTTTATCTGTCATAGTAAGTACTCCTATTGCACGCGTTAGCGAATGCCGTTAATTAAGCCCATCATCTGGTCCGCCATTGTTACGGAACGTGCATTGAATTGATAGGCACGTTGCGTCGAAATTAAATCTGCCATTTCTTTTTCATACTCTACGTTGGAAGTTTCGAGCGCTTGATTTTGTAAGCCAATCTGATTTCGTCGAGCACCAGTCATTTCTGTCAATATATCATTTGCTGTCAGTCCGAGTGCTGCTAGATCTGTTGGCAAACCAAAAGTGGTTGCAGAAAGCTGAACCATCGAATCTGGCTTTTCTAAGACGGTGACACCCAGATTAAATTCCTGTGTGCCTTGCGGTGTAGTTACTTGCAATACACCGTTTGGACGAATTTGATAATCGGTCGCTTGTCCAGAAAAGACGATGGGACGGCCCGCGCTATCCGCCACTGCGAGTCCTTCTTCATTGACTAGCGCATTGTTGCCATTTGCCGTCGGTGACAAGTAGAAATTTCCTTTACGCGAATAAATGATTTCTTCTCCGCCGTCTGTTGGCTGGATCAAATTAAAATGTTGTTTCGGCTCCGTTAACGCAAAGTCTAGCTGACGGTCCGTAATTTGTACAGAGCCTACTTTCCAGTTCATCTGCAGGCTGCCGAGGTGCGCGCCGGTCCCCATGCGAATGCCAAGATCTGAGCTGCGCTCGGCCCGATCTGCTTTGTCATTATTGATTTGTTGGAATAATAGTTCTTGGAATGTAGCAGACGAGGATTTATATCCATGTGTACCGACGTTCGATAAGTTGTTGCCAATCAAGTCGAGACGTTGCTGCAACTGGTTCATCGTGTTGGTCGCTGTGGTCATCGTGCGAATCATCAAAGATCACTTCCTTTATGCATACTTCTATATGTAGTCATTAATTGACTCGTCCTACTTCATTGACCGCTTTTTCCATACTGCGATCATACGCTTGCAGGATTTTCTGATTGGCTTCAAATGCACGGTAGGCTGTCAGCATATCCGTCATCGAGCGCGCGGCATCGACGTTGGAATCTTCAAGAAATCCTTGTTGCATCGTGTACGTACCGCCAGTCGGTAACGCATTGCCGTCGATTGTCGTGTAGAGCCCGTTATCTTGTTTAGATAATGTGTCCGGTCCGTCAGAGTAGGCAATACCAAGTGTCGCGATTTCCGTTTGTCCCGCGAAGATCACTCCTGAATCCGTCACGCGAATATCATCACTTGTCAGTTCGATCCGATTGCCGGCATCGTCAAGGACGTATAAGCCGGATGGATTGGTCAGGTACCCTTCTGCGTTGACAGCGAAATTACCGTTTCGTGTGTAGAATTGACCGCCATTCTCGCCTTCTAGCGTAAAGAATACCGTTCCCGCAACGCCTGTTTCTTCATTGACTTCCATCGGTCCATCCAGTAATGCGATATCGGTCTTCTGTTCCGTTTCACGCAACTGGCCTTGCGCGAATAAAGGCAAAGTTTCTTGCATATACACGCCTGTCGACAGTTCGCCTACTGGGGATAGATTTCTAAAGTTTAAGCCTTTTTCCGTCGGCACGCGCGTCGAATCCAAACGAGACATCAACATGTCAGGAAATGCACGAATCGTCGATTGCTCCGCCTTATAGCCTGGCGTGTTGGCGTTCGCGATATTATTTGATAGCATTTCCGTACGACGCTGCTGTGCAATCATGCCTGATCCTACTGTATAAAAACCACGAAACATTTCATTTCACTCCTTTGCTTCATCATGTCGAATAATCGTTGTTTTTAGTATACACTACTTGTCGCTTGATGGCAGTTCAAATTATGCGGGTTGAAGTTTTACTGACCGAGTCCATGAGCTGTCCCGTTCCTTCTGCTATACAAGTGAGCGCATTTTCCGCAATGAATACCGGCACATTGAGATGTTCGGATAATAAAGTATCTAATCCCGGAAGCAATGCACCGCCTCCGATTAATAGGATGCCGCGCTGTGCAATATCTGCAGCGAGCTCCGGCATTGTTTCTTCCAGTGCTTTTCTTGTCGTCTCGACGATTTTATTGATCGGCAGAAACAATGCCTGATGAATCTCTTCCGCCGTCACTTCAATTGTTTTCGGAATACCTGTCGCAAGGTCGCTACCATGCACGTTCATCGCGCTCGGTTTCTTTCCATCCTTCAACACAACGCCCATGTCTTTTTTCACTTGTTCGGCCGTTTTTTCTCCTATATACACATTATGTTTTTTTCGTATATGTTGGATAATGCATTGATCAAAATGAAAGCCACCGATTTTCGTTTTCTCAAACGAAACGATTTCTCCCATCGACAGCACGGAAGCATCTGTCGTGCCTGCACCAAGATCGACTATCATATTGCCTGAAGGCTTCGATATGTCCATACCTGCCCCAATCGCCGCCACTTTCGATTCTTCTTCAATAACAACTTGTTTGGCTCCGGCTCCCATCATCACTTGGCGGATCACACTCTTTTCCACTCGCGTCGTATCCGCTTTACAGCATATCGTGATGTGAGGTTTGATACGCAGGCTTTTTCCTAGCGCTTTCTCGAGGAAGTGTCTGATCAACACACGCGCCATTTCAAAATCCGCAATGTTCCCAGCTTTCATTGGACGTATGATCTGAATATATTCCGGTGAACGACCAATCATTTGAAAGGCCTCTACACCAAAGGCTACAGGTTCATCCGTACGTTTATCGATCGCAATAACAGTCGGTTCGTTAATGACGAGACCGTTGTCTTTCACATATATCAATACATTGGCGGTACCCATGTCTATCCCAATATCTTTTGAAAACATCATGACCCGACCCCTTCCTCATACGCCCTATCCGATTACATTCATTAGCTGTTTATTATATCATATTTCTACTTTATTTGGCAGTATTCGAGAGGAGTCGTCAAAACGAAAAGCCGCCAGCAAGTTAGCGATGGCTCGTGATTTATTTAGCGGATCACGTGCGGCATTGAGCGGATAGGCCAGCATATTGAGCGTTTGCGGGCCGACATAGAGCGGGTCACGCGTAGCATTGAGCGGATAAGCCAGCACATTGAGCGTTCGCGGACCGACATAGAGCGGGTCACGCGCGGCATTGAGCGGGTAAACCAGCACATTGAGCGTTTGCAGACCGACATAGAGCGGATCACGCGCAGCATTGAGCGGAGAGGCCAGCTGATATTGAGCCCACGCGGACCTACTTAGAGCGTGATGGCGCGGGCGATTGAGCGGATAGGATGACACATTGAGCGCTCGCGGACCCTTATAGAGCGGATCACACGCGGCATTGAGCGGATAGGCCAGCACATTGGGCGTTTGCAGGCCGACATAGAGCGGATCACGCGCAGCATTGAGCGGATAAGCCAGCACATTGAGCGTTCGCGTACCGACATAGAGCGGATCACGCGCAGCATTGAGCGGTTAAACCAGCCCATTGAGCGTTCGCGGGCCGACATAGAGCGTGATGGCGCGGACGATTGAGCGGGTAGGATGACACATTGAGCGCTCGCGGACCGACATAGAGCGAATCACGCGCGGCATTGAGCGGATAAGCCAGCACATTGAGCGTTCGCGGACCGACATAGAGCGGGTCACGCGCGGCATTGAGCGGAAAGGCCAGCTGATATTGAGCCCACGCGGACCTACTTAGAGCGTGATGGCGCGGGCGATTGAGCGGATAGGATGACACATTGAGCGCTCGCGGACCCCTATAGAGCGAATCACGCGCAGCATTGAGCGGAGAGGCCAGCACATTGAGCGCTCGCGGGCCGACATAGAGCGGATCACGCGCATCATTGAGCGGATAGGCCAGCTGACATTGAGCGCACGCGACCCAACCAAACAAAAGCTATCCAGATACATTCCTCTGGATAGCTTTTCATAATTTCAGGCTGCTTGTATGGGTACAGTACATTACTGCTTCATTTTCAGTGTGGCTAGGCATCTGCTTTTTGTGCTTCGGTTTCATTTTTCCATTTTTGGCGGGTGGCTTCTCCTCCGCGTAGGTGGCGGATGGATTTGTGGTAGGCCAGAATTTCTGCGACTTTCCGTGACAAGCATGGATCTACATTTGGTAATCGTTCAGTTAAGTCTTTGTGGACCGTGCTTTTGGAGTAGCCGGTCGCAGTGGCTAGCGCGCGCACTGTCAAGTTGGTCTCGATCAGTAGCTTGCCCAGTCGTACGCAGCGTTTTCTAATTTGCTCGTGCACGCCCTCTTCCTTTCTCTATTCACTCCTTTGACTAATGTAGTGTATGCGAATATGTAACAATATATGAAAAAAGCCATTCCGGGGGCTGGAATGGCTTTGGGTGCTACGTATTAAAATGCTAGGAAATCGTGTGGGTTTACAGATACACCATCTTGCTGGATTTCAAATTGCAAGTGGACGCCTGCTTCTGGATTCCATTCATTCTGAGTCGTTGTGGCAAGCACTTGCCCTTGTTGGACTACGTCGCCTTCTTTAACGAGGACGCCTGTCAATGAACCGTAGACCGTCGTCTTACCGTCAGCGTGTTTCAATCTAATTTCCGTTCCTTTGAATGAATCCACGATAACTTCTTCGACTGTTCCACTCATTGCCGCTACGGCTTCGAATGGTTCACCATCCATTGATAGGGAAAGTCCTTTGCTTGTGACATACGTCTGGTTGAATACGAGTAGTGCTTTCTCACGCACTGCTTCGTCTGCTTCTGCATCATAGAATTCTTGTAAGATGGCGACTTGATCTACTTTTGCTTCATCAAATGGATACTTCAGTGTTTCTTTTGTTGCATTTGTTTCTACCGTGCCATTTTCTTTTGGCTGCTCTACTTTTGCCACTTCAGACGGCACAGAATCTTCCGTCGTCAATGCGGTGTATCCCCATACCATGCCGATGAATAAAAGCGCTACGCTCGTATAAATGGCAGGCCAGAACCAGCCGTTCTTCGTTTTCTTGTTCTCCTGAGAAGGGGCTTTTGGTTTTTCTTCTCGCATGTTCATCACCTCACTTGCATTCTTTGCAAGTTACGAGGATTTTAAACATCGATCTTCAGGTAAATTTATTTTTTGGATTTTTGTGCCTGTATAATAGTGCGACACAATTTGGTCTGCAGTCCATCCTTTTTGCGCGAAGGCTTCTGCGCCGTATTGACTCATCCCGACTCCATGGCCGTAGCCAACGGTCGTAATATGGACGATTTGATTGTTGATGTCATACGCAATATTGAAATCGGTAGAAGCCAAATGAAGTTTTTCTCGAATTTGCCGACCACTTGTTTCATATTGTCCAGCCATGATTTTCTGGACACGTCCGGTTTGATTGCGGACGAGCTTCAATTCACGAAATTGATTGGCGTCCCAGTTGAAACCGAGTTTACGATTCCATTCAGTCAATGTTAGTTCTTGCTTGCGCTCTACGGTAGGTGCTACTTCTTCTTCCCCTGGACTTTCCACGCTTTGTAAATACTCCACTGGATTGCCGCTGAAATTTTGTGCAGCTTCTGTTTTTCCATTAGATGTAGAGAAAAACATGGCAGATATGATTTCTTCGCCGTACACAATAATTTGTCCTAGCGTTTCTTCTGCTGCTTTGCGCACTTTCTTTTCATTGTCTTTGAACGACTTGCCCCAGCGCTCTTTACGCTCGGCTTCTGTGCGGTATACTTGCGCAGAGACGTCTTTCGCAATCGGCTTGATTCCTTTATCAGTGTTTCTTGCGGCATAGGTGCGGGCGGCGATGACTTGAGCTTTCAATGCTTCGGGATGAAAATCGGCAGGCATCTCACCTGCTACCACTCCGACAACATACTCTTCAAGCGGAATCGGCTCGTCCACACCTATGACCGTGATCAGCACATCGCAATACTGCTCCTCTCTTTTTTCTACCAGTTTGATCTCTGGTGCTTGTCTTACAAGAAAAGGAATAAAAAATAATGTGAGAATGATGAATAAAAGGAGTAGTTTTTTGTACATACTAGACTATATGTTGAGGAGAGAATGGGTATTCATCGCAGATAATGAAAAAACCATGAACAGCGAACTGTCCATGGTGTCAATCATTATGCGAATTGAGATTCTGTAACTTCTTGTTCAGTGGAGACACGTGTTATGTCTGCGCCTAGAGCTTTGAGCTTCTTATCGAAGTCCACATAACCGCGATCCAAGTGAATCAATTCAGTCACACGTGTAACGCCTTCTGCTACGAGTCCGGCTAGGATGAGTGATGCAGCGGCACGCAAGTCTGTGGCTGCGACTTCCGCACCTTGGATTTTTGAAGGTCCTGAAACAATAACAGAACGTCCTTCGATCTTCACATCTGCGTTCATACGGCGGAATTCTTCAACGTGCATAAAACGATTTTCAAATACCGTTTCCGTTAACACACCGATACCGGTAGCTGTTAACATCAATGCCATCATTTGTGATTGCATATCTGTCGGGAAACCTGGATGCGGCATCGTCTTCAAATCGACTGCCTTAAGTGGGTGTTTCGCTGTAACACGAATCCCTTCATCCAGCTGTGTGATTTCTACGCCCATTTCCGTCAACTTGGAAATGAGTGCTGTAGAGTGTTCAGGTACTGCGTTGTCGATTGTGACGTCTCCACCCGTGATGGCTGCAGCGACCATGAATGTTCCAGCTTCGATACGATCCGGAATAATATGGTGAGTCGATGCATACATTGTCGTTACACCTTCGATACGAATATTATCCGTACCTGCACCTACTACTTTACCGCCCATTTCATTGATGAAATTCGCCAAGTCGACGATTTCAGGTTCTTTGGCAGCGTTCTCGATGATCGTTGTACCTTCAGCAAGAGCAGCAGCCGTCATAATATTTTCTGTTGCGCCTACACTCGGGAAATCCAAGTAGATTTTCGCGCCTTTTAAACGACCGTCTACTTTCGCTTCCACATGGCCATGTCCAAATGAAATTTCTGCTCCCATTGCTTCGAAGCCTTTCAAGTGTTGGTCAATAGGTCTTGAACCTATTGCACAGCCGCCCGGCAATGCGATACGCGCGAATCCGTTACGCGCCAGTAACGGTCCCATTACTAAAATGGATGCGCGCATTTTACGTACAAATTCAAATTGTGCTTCATCAGCTAGTCTTCCACGTGAATCTACGATGACTTCCCCTTTTTCCGGATCATGCGTGATTTTTGCGTTCAAACTTTTAAGCACTTCATTAATTGTCCGTACATCTGAAAGATTTGGAACGTCACGAATAACATTCACACCTTCAGATGCCAATAAAGCAGCAGCCAAAATCGGTAATACCGCGTTCTTCGCACCTTCTACGCGTACGTTCCCTTGTAAAGTCCGTCCGCCGTTAATAATAATTTTTTCCACCAGTAGCCCCTCCGAGTCCAATTTATCCTTCACCCACAGCCTATTATCAATAATCGTCTATAAACATTTTTCATTGGTGTTGCAGTTCATTTGTCAAATTCAAATTCCACATATAAAACATATACTATTGTACCTTGTAAAACCCTACTAAACAAGTAACTTCCGGCGCAGTTTTGTGTTATTTCTTGCGTGATGTAGTATATGTGGGGATCTGACACAAAGTGATTGCATTTGATCATTCATTTATAGCCACAATACTGTTATTACCCGCTAATTCTACATTTTACACGCAATGGAAGATATTTTTATTACATGTATATTACAGTTTAAGAAAATAGAGAGCGTTTTGTGAAGTATATTTCATTTGTAAACACGCTGTGAATTTCGCTAGTTTTAACAGTTCATGTGACAAACCCACACTATATCCAAAATAGCCGTTTTAATTTCCTTCAGCTAGAGTTCTGATTTCCGCTGGTCGAACTGCTAGAGCTTCAGCTGAAGGAAATCAAAACCATGTTGCCCATCTTCCTGACCAATAGGATATGTCTAAAAAGAATTTTGATACAGTGGAACCAATAGCAATACTTAGCAAAATAAACAAAAGTTGTGTTTGGAATACGCGGTTTTTTCGTATGATGTTTTCTGGCAAGATTGCTTGTAGTGCAACGAAGCTGATGCCGATGAAAAATATATGCGATACGATCGCGAGTAATGGATTGCTGCCTAACATGCTGTCCATCGTTTCCACTCCTTTTTCTAGAATATAGAGAAAATGGGCAGACAGAGATTGTCTGTCCGCCCATTTCATTTATAGATTAAATACGTTGTTCATACACTTGCATGCGGTTAATTGCACGTTTTAAATCAAGCTCTGCTAAGTTTTGAGAAAGGGCGTCAGTTTTTTTCTGAAGAACTTGTTCAGCTTTTTCAGCAGCTTTCTTTGCACGTGCGATATCAATGGACTCAGCCAGTTCCGCACTCTGTGCCAATACAGTGACAACTTCAGGACGGACCTCGATGAAGCCTCCGTGGACTGCGACTGTTTCTGTTTTGCCATCTGTTTTTAGGCGAAGTGCACCAATTTGAAGCGGCGCGACCATCGCGATGTGACCGGGTAAAACCCCGATCTCACCAGCTTCGGTAACTGCAATCACCATGTTCGCATCCATTTCAACAACAGGGCCGTCGGGAGTGACGATATTCACTTTGATTTTACTCATTTTTTTCCCTCCTGGTCCCTTTTCTTAGACTTCTACACCCATAGCTTTTGCTTTTGCGATAACTTCTTCGATACGTCCAACTAAACGGAAAGCATCTTCCGGTAAGTGATCATACTTACCTTCTAGAATTTCAGCAAAGCCTTTGATTGTTTCAGGAACTGGAACGTAAGAACCTTTTTGTCCTGTAAACTGCTCAGCAACGTGGAAGTTTTGTGACAAGAAGAACTGAATACGACGAGCGCGATCAACGATCTGCTTGTCATCTTCGTCTAACTCGTCCATACCTAAGATTGCGATGATATCTTGCAATTCACGGTATCGTTGAAGAGTTGTTTGTACTTCACGAGCTACACGGTAGTGTTCCGGTCCAACGATTTCTGCACTCAATGCACGTGAAGAAGAAGCTAGTGGATCCACAGCTGGGTAGATACCCATCTCTGAAAGTTTACGCTCCAAGTTCGTTGTTGCATCTAAGTGAGCGAAAGTTGTTGCCGGAGCTGGATCCGTATAGTCATCCGCTGGTACGTAGATAGCTTGGATCGATGTAACTGATCCTTTATTTGTAGAAGTGATTCGCTCTTGTAACTGACCCATTTCAGTTGCCAATGTCGGCTGGTAACCAACCGCAGAAGGCATACGTCCAAGTAGTGCAGAAACTTCAGAACCTGCTTGTGTAAAGCGGAAGATGTTATCGATGAACAATAGAACGTCTTGTCCTTGCTCATCACGGAAATACTCAGCCATAGTCAAGCCAGAAAGTGCTACACGCATACGTGCGCCTGGTGGCTCGTTCATTTGACCGAATACCATTGCCGTTTTCTTGATAACGCCTGAATCTGTCATTTCAAAGTACAAGTCATTTCCTTCACGAGTACGTTCTCCAACACCTGCGAATACGGAAATACCACCGTGTTCTTGTGCGATGTTGTTGATTAATTCCTGAATTAGAACTGTTTTACCAACTCCCGCACCACCGAAGAGTCCGATTTTACCACCCTTGATGTATGGTGCAAGCAAGTCAACTACTTTAATTCCAGTTTCAAGAATTTCTACCTCTGTAGAAAGGAATTCAAATGTTGGTGCAGAACGGTGAATTGGGTCACGTTGTGAATCAGCAGGAACTGGCTCACGCAGGTCAATTTCCTCACCTAGTACGTTAAATACACGTCCGAGTGTAACGTCGCCGACTGGAACAGAAATTGGTGCGCCTGTATTAATAACTGACGTACCGCGTTTCAGACCATCTGTCGAGGACATCGCAATCGTACGAACTGCATCATCACCAAGGTGAAGTGCTACTTCTAAAGTCAATACTTCAACCACTCCGTTGGAACGATCGATATTAACCTTCAATGCGTTATAGATCGCTGGAAGTTGCCCGTTTTCAAACTTTACGTCGACAACCGGACCCATAACTTGAAGAATATGTCCATTACTCATGCTTTTCCCTCCTGTCTTACTGTTTCAAATCTATTATTCGAGTGCTGCTACGCCGGCTACGATTTCAGTGATTTCCTGAGTGATCGCTGCTTGACGAGCGCGGTTAAATTGTAATGTTAACGAATCGATTAGGTCAGACGCATTGTCTGTCGCCGTCTTCATCGCTGTCATACTGGAAGCATGTTCGCTCGCTTTTCCATCGAGTACCGCTCCATAAATGAGGCTCTCCGTGTATTGTGGGAGAAGTGTTTCGAGAATCGCTTCTGCTGAAGGCTCGAACTCATAAGATGATGAAGCAGATACAGATGAAATATCTGTGAGTGGAAGCAATTTACGTTCAGTTGCTTCGTTGGAGATGGCGGAGATGAAGTGGTTGTAATACAAGTACACTTCATCATAAACGCCTTCTGTGAACATGCCAACAGCCCGATTCGCGATATCTTTTACTTCTTCAAAACGAGGGTGATCCGAAAGTCCAATCAGGCTTTCTTCGATCTGGTAACCCAGACGGTCGAAGAATTCATAGCCTTTACGACCGATCGCGATAATGACCACTTCATCTTTCGATTTATGGCGTTGTTCGATTGCACGGGTAACTGCACGGAAAATGTGCGAGTTATATCCCCCAACTAGTCCACGGTCAGAAGTGACTACGATGTACGCAGACTTCTTTACGGGACGTGCAGTTAATAGAGGATGTCCGGAATCTTTCGTTACGGCTGCAATGGCACCAACTACTTCTTCTACTTTATCCATGTAAGGTACGAATTTCTTCGCATTCACTTCGGCACGGTTCAGTTTGGAAGCAGATACCATTTGCATCGCTCTCGTGATTTGACTCGTCTTTTTTGTTGAAGCAATACGGCTTTCTATCTCGCGTAAGGACGCCACTGGCTATTCACCACCTTTATTTTTAGATCCATTCAATGAAAAGTTATGCTTCAGAAGTCACAAAGTTTTTCTTGAATTCGTTGAACGCTGCGCTCATTACGTCATCAGCTGGAAGATCTTTCGTTGTACGAATGTGGTCATACACTTCCGTATGGTTGGATTCTAACCAGCTAGTGATTTCACTTTCAAAACGCAATACGTCTTTTACTGGAATATCGTCGAGGTAACCGCGTGTCAGTGCATATAGACTGATTACTTGGTATTCGACTTTCAACGGCTTGTTCAAGTCCTGCTTCAAGATTTCAACTGTGCGGTGACCGCGGTCCAGTTTCGCTCTCGTAGTAGGGTCAAGATCCGAACCGAATTGTGAGAATGCTTCTAGTTCACGGAATGCTGCCAAGTCCAAACGAAGTGTACCGGCAACTTTCTTCATTGCTTTAATTTGCGCTGATCCACCAACACGGGATACGGAAAGACCGGCGTTGATCGCTGGACGTACACCTGAGAAGAATAGGTCAGACTGCAAGAAGATTTGTCCGTCTGTAATAGAAATTACGTTTGTTGGGATATAAGCAGAGATATCTCCTGCTTGTGTCTCAACGAACGGCAATGCTGTAATAGATCCTGCTCCTAGTTCGTCATTCAACTTCGCAGCACGCTCAAGTAGGCGGCTGTGTAGGTAGAAGACATCCCCTGGATATGCTTCACGACCCGGAGGACGACGAAGTAGCAAGGACAGTTCACGGTAAGCTGCTGCTTGTTTAGATAGATCATCATAAACGATTAGCACGTGCTTGCCTGCGAACATGAATTCTTCTGCCATCGAAATGCCTGTGTATGGTGCCAAGAAAAGCATTGGCGACGGGCTTGATGCAGATGCAGTAACTACGATTGTGTAATCGAGTGCACCGTTTCTGCGTAGAGTTTCAACAACTCCACGAACAGTAGATTCTTTTTGACCAATTGCAACATAGATACAGATCATGTCTTGGTCAGCTTGGTTTAGGATAGCGTCAATTGCAACAGTAGTTTTACCTGTTTGACGGTCACCGATGATTAATTCACGTTGTCCACGGCCGATTGGAACTAGAGCGTCAATCGCTTTGATTCCTGTTTGCAATGGTTCGTGAACTGATTTACGCGCCATAACCCCTTGTGCAGGGCTTTCGATAGGACGAGTTTTTGTTGTATTGATTGGACCTAGTCCATCAACTGGTTGTCCAAGTGAATTGACTACACGTCCGATCAATTCTTCTCCGACTGGTACTTCCATAATACGGCCTGTACGACGAACTTCATCGCCTTCTTTAATGTCTGTGTATGGCCCAAGGATAACGATACCTACGTTGTTCGCTTCCAAGTTTTGTGCCAGACCCATTACGCCGGTAGAGAACTCAAGAAGTTCCCCCGCCATGACATTGTCGAGGCCATGAGCAAGTGCGATACCGTCACCTACACGGATTACAGTACCTGTTTCACTTACTTCCATTTCAGACTGATAATTTTCGATCTGTTGTTTGATCAGACCGCTAATTTCCTCAGCTTTGATGCCCATGTATGTCACCCCTCTTAATTCAAATTAATTGATTAATTGACGTTCCAGACGCGCCAGCTTTGCACTGACACTACTGTCGTAAATTTGGTTGCCGATCTGAAGGCGGATGCCACCGATCAAGCTTGGATCAATAATGTTCTCGATATGCAATGATTGTTTTCCTACTTTGTGTGCAAAGGCAGTAGAGATAGCTGTACTTTCTTCATCTGAAAGCAAACGTGTAGAGTAGACTTTCGCTTCGGCAACTCCGGAAGCCTCGTTAGCGAGTTCCTGGAAGTCTTCGATTAGATTGCCTATTTCTTCAATACGGCCTGCATCGATCAACACATATAGTGTGTTCAATACAAGTTGGTTTGCTCCATTGAAAAGCTGTCCAATCAATTCTTTCTTCTTCTGAATAGAAAACTTTGGCGAAATTAATAACTCGTCAAATTGCTTTTCTTCAGCGAATACTTTTTGCAATTGTTTTAAATCAGTTTGCACGGAAAGCGTTTGTTGCTTTTCCTGTGCTGCTTCGAATAATGCAACGGCATAACGTTTTGCGATTACCGATTGGCTCATCGCCCTTCGCCTGCCTTCACAATCGTTTCTTCGATCAATGCACGGTTATCTTCCTCAGAAATTTCTTTCCCAAGAACCTTAGACGCAGCCAAGATAGAAAGAGATACGAATTCTTCGCGAACTGCTGCAACGGCTTTCTCTTTTTCGGTAACGATTTCGAGAGTTGCAGATTCTTTCATACGGTTTGCTTCAGCGCGTGCAGCCATAATTAGCTCTTCACGTTGAGCTTCACCTTGTTTCTTCGCACTCTCTACGATAGATTGTGCGCTTTCGCGTGCTTCTTTTAACAGAACACGTTGCTCTTCAAGAAGCTTTGCAGATTCTTGACGACTTGCTTCGGCTTGTTCGATCTCAGTAGCGATCAATTGCGCTCGTTGATCCATCACGCCCATTAACGGACCCCATGCAAACTTCTTTAGAAGTACCATGAGAATCGTGAAAAATACTACAGTGACGATAATGTCGCCTAAATTTAGACGTTGGTTTAAACTAGCTAAAAATCCTGCGTCAGCGTTTGCTGATAAGAGGACGAAGGTATCCAACACGATTGTTTCACTCCCTTCAAGAGCTCATGACTCTTTCGTTTCTTACTCTAATTGGAACACTCTATTCATTCAGATCTATCAATTGTTTAGTTGTTGACATAAAGCAATGGCGAAGACCTAGACTGCATGCTTCGCCATATAACACAAATATTATTTGTTCATTACGATAAACGCAATAACTGTTGCGATGATTGGAAGTGCCTCAACCAATGCAACACCAATGAACATTGTTGTTTGTAGAACGCCACGTGCTTCTGGTTGACGAGCGATCCCTTCAACTGTCTTAGAAACGATTAAACCGTTACCGATACCTGCACCAAGTGCACCTAGACCAACTGCAATAGCTGCTGCTAATAAACCCATACCTGCCATTTTGTATTTCCTCCTAATATTCTTTGTAGTTTTGTTCCCTGATTACAGGGTAAATATATGTTTAGTGATCTGTGCTGACCTTGTGAGCCATATAGACCATCGTTAACATAACGAAGATAAATGCTTGGATCGCCCCGATGAATACCGAGAAACCGAGCCATGCAAGTGCTGGTATAACAGCTCCGGCAAGACCGAAGATGCTGGAAGCACCCAATGTTGCAAGTAAACCAATCAAGATTTCACCTGCGAAAATGTTACCGTAAAGACGAAGACCGAGTGTCAACGTATTTGCGAATTCCTCAATGACCTTCAATGGTGCCAAGAATGGAATTGGCTGGAAGTACGTTTTCAAATACTTGCCCATTCCGAGCTGTTTCACACCATAGTAATGCGTTAACGCAACAACTGTAGCAGCGAGGGTTAACGTGATAACTGGATCGGCTGTCGGTGATTTCCACCAGAGTTGGTGATCCCATACGATTGCGAATGGAAGTCCAATCATATTTGCAACAAAGACAAACATGATCAAAGTGATGCCTAGTACGTGGAAGCGGCCTCCCGTTTTCCAGTCCATGTTATTTTTGATGATGCCTTTGACAAAGTCCATGACCCACTCCATGAAGTTCTGCATACCCGTAGGTTTCATTTGAAGCCGCCGTGTAGATGCAACTGCAATCAGGAAGACAATCAGACACGTTACAAATAACATCAGTATATTCGATGGGTTAAACCCAATTCCGAATAAAATAAACTGTGGATTTTCATGATTCACGTTTTTGTTCACCTCCCCTTGCTAGTAAAGTGTCATTGCTTTAAATGGAACAGCAGATGACCAGTAAACAGCAATGCATAGGGTATCATTAACCCGATTACCGTGCTGATCAGATCAAACTCCTCCGGCATAACGAGTGCAATGGCCGTAGCCCCTACACCTGATGCAAAACGTAAGCCCATACCTAATGACTTCGCTCGCTTCCCTTCATCGATAGACCGGTCAAACCGTTCCATCCGTCGAACGAGAATCCAAAAGTTATACATACCGAAAAGTGAACCTAAGATGAGCCCAGCGAAGATAGTCCGGTAGTCCAAGAAGAACCAACCGAGCACGAACAATGCAAGCAAAAAAAAGAAACTCTTCTTCTGCTGTTTGAAAATTTCCTGCATACTTTGCATTGTTTATTCTCCCAATTCGTATTTTGGATTACAGCGTCTGAAGTGTTCAGTAATTCCCGACTTGTGTCGAGCAGTGAGTCTTTGTCGTTTTGATCTTTTTCAACGACATAGATTCCTTGTGAAGAAATCTGGAAATTGTAAGTGAATCGCCTTTTCCGTCCACCAGGTGACGTTGCTATGTGCGACGTCGACAAAGAGTTAGGATGTAGCGCTTCCGAGTGAAGACTTGAAACCTACGAAACATGATTTCTGTACTCAATTTATGTATGAGTTCCTTATCAATCTTACCCTTTGTTAGCATACAATAGAGGGTTTTTTATGTCAATTGATTCAGGTGAATAAATTCACAATGTGTTCTCATTGTCAAACATTCGACATATTTGTTTTCTGGTTATATATGGTTATTTCATCGTTTTTTTAGAGTGAAATATTGTTAGTGTTTTCAGAATGAAATGTTCTAGAGTGCAGTGGTTTATTGCTATGGGAGGTCGGCAGAGTGTTGGGGTGAGCTGAATTCACAAAATAACTATAGTTCAAATACTATTGTCGGTGAGTGATGTAATTTCAACCACTTAGTAAATAGGTTTTAACATACGCCAGCTGGAGCTTCAACCCGAACTACAAGCCCCTCCCCTCTCTTGTCTTAGCCACTTTTATTTTCGGACAAAAAAACAGCAGATGAGAATTCTCTGCTGTTTCGGTTCTTATAATGAAGATAAATATTTGAGTAGCGACTCTACTATTCGTGCAGATGCATGGCCATCACCGTATGGGTTATGAGCCTTGGACATTTTTTCGTACTCCGCATCGTCGGATAGCAGCGCGTCGGAAAGTTGGAAGATGTTTTCTTCTTCTGTTCCCGCCAGGCGCAGTGTTCCTGCATCAATACCTTCTGGGCGTTCGGTTGTGTCTCGCAGAACAATAACAGGTTTTCCAAGCGATGGTGCTTCTTCTTGGATACCGCCTGAGTCTGTGAGGATAATGTGCGAACGCGCTGCGAAGTTGTGAAAGTCGAGTACTTCTAGCGGCTCGATTAGATGAATGCGGTCGTTGTCGCCTAACAATTCATCCGCCACTTCACGAACAGCCGGATTCATGTGTACTGGATAGATCACTTGGATGTCATCGTGTTTGTCGAGCAAGCGATTGATTGCACGGAACATATTGCGCATTGGTTCACCGAGGTTTTCACGTCGATGTGCAGTCAATAGCACTAACCGGTCGTCTCCCAGCTGATCAAAAATCGGGTGATGATAATCCGGATCTACCGTTGTTTGCAATGCGTCAATAGCCGTGTTGCCTGTGACGTAGATGCGATCTTTGTTTTTACCTTCATCGATCAGATTTTGTGCTGATTTCTCAGTCGGTGAGAAATGTAGATCGGCAATCACGCCTGTCAATTGACGGTTCATTTCTTCAGGGTACGGCGAATATTTATTCCATGTACGCAACCCCGCTTCAACGTGACCTACTGAAATTTGATTATAGAACGCAGCGAGACTGCCGATAAATGTCGTCGATGTATCACCGTGGACGAGCACGATATCCGGTTGCGCTTCTTTCATTACTTTGTCCAAACCTTCTAGGCCACGTGTTGCCACATCGATGAGCGTTTGGCGTTCTTTCATGATATTCAAATCATAGTCTGGTGTGATTTTAAATGTTTCCAGCACCTGATCCAGCATTTGACGATGCTGGGCAGTGACTGTGACGATGGATTCGATTTCATCCGGGTGCTTTTCCAATTCAAGAACAAGCGGCGCCATTTTGATAGCTTCCGGTCTCGTACCGAAAATCGTCATCACTTTCCATTTCTTAGTCAATGAATGATCCCTCCATTATTTCGTGCCGAATAAACGGTCACCCGCGTCACCTAGTCCAGGGACGATATAGCCGTGTTCGTCCAACTTTTCGTCTAGCGCCGCGATATACACGTCCACATCGGGATGTGCTTTCGTCAGAACTTCGACGCCTTCAGGAGCTGCAACTAGACACATAAATTTAATGTTAACCGCGCCACGCTTTTTCATTGAATTGATGGCTTCAACTGCAGTTCCCCCTGTCGCAAGCATCGGATCCACTACGATGAATTCGCGCTCAGCCACGTCAGAAGGCAATTTCACAAAGTATTCAACAGGCTTTAAAGTTTCTGGGTCGCGGAATAATCCAACATGTCCTACTTTTGCAGCCGGAATTAAATCGATAATCCCGTCTACCATGCCGATTCCCGCACGTAAAATCGGAACAATCCCTAATTTCTTTCCTGCCAAGATACGAGATTTAGCTTCGCAGACAGGTGTCTGGATCGTGATTTCTTGCGTCGGAAGATCACGTGTGATTTCGAAAGCCATAAGTGTGGCTAATTCGTTCACAAGCTCGCGGAATTCTTTCGTTCCTGTATCGGCCTTTCGTATAAACGTCAATTTGTGCTGAATTAATGGATGATCAAATACATGTACTTTTCCCATTGGTATCGCTCCTTTTCGGAATATCTTGTACATTATAACAGAAATCACGCGGCAGGCGCAGTGAACTTGTGTGATTTGTCATAATGAAAATAAAGCGGGGTGGACATTTAATCTTGTGAAGAATCATATTTCTTTTGGGAGCGCTCTATTGGCTGGTGGATTCGCTCTATCTTCATGCTTGAGCGCTCTATCAGCTGGCTGGGCCGCTCTATCTTCACGCTTAAGCGCTCTATTGGCCGGCCGATCCGCTCTATCTTCACACTTAAGCGCTCTATCAGCCGGCCGATCTGCTCTATCTTCACACTCGAGCGCTCTATTGGCCGGCCGATCCGCTCTATCTTCCCACTTAAGCGCTCTATCAGCTGGCTGAGCCGCTCTATCTTCACGCTTGAGCGCTCTATCAGCCGGCCGATCCGCTCTATCTTCACGCTTGAGCGCTCTATTGGCCGGCCGATCCGCTCTATCTTCCCACTTAAGCGCTCTATTGGCCGGCGGATCCGCTCTATCCTCCCACTTAACCGCTCTATCAGCCGGCCGGGCCGCTCTATCTTCCCACTCAAGCGCTCTATTGGCCGGCCGATCCGCTCTATCTTCACGCTTAAGCGCTCTATCCTCCCACTTAACCGCTCTATAACACCAAACTTCCGCTCATACACACTCGCCCACCACATAAAAAAGCGCCCGACACAAGGTCAAGGCGCTAGTTTTCTTACTTATATAGAGGATGCTGATCTGTTAGAGCTGTAACGGCTTTGCGTGCTTCGTCTTTTGCTGACGGGTCTTCGTGGTTTTTCAATAATGTTGCGATGATACGTCCCACTTCCACCATATCTTCTTCTACGAAACCACGAGTGGTAACAGCCGGTGTACCGATGCGGATACCAGAAGTGATGAATGGTCCTTCTGTATCGAATGGTACTGTGTTTTTATTTACTGTGATACCGATTTCGTCCAGTACGTGCTCTGCTACTTTACCTGTTAGTTCAAGTGATTTTAACTTCACAAGTACAATGTGGTTGTCTGTGCCGCCAGAAACGACGTCGATACCTTCTGATTGTAGTTTTTCAGCCAATGCTACAGCGTTTTTCTTTACTTGTTGTGCATATTCTTTGAATGAAGGATCCAATACTTCTTTGAACGCTACCGCTTTTGCAGCAATTACGTGCATCAAAGGACCACCTTGAACGCCTGGGAATACTGTTTTGTCGATTTTCTTGCCAAATTCTTCAGCTGTTTCTTCATTCAATAGAATGATCCCGCCACGTGGTCCACGCAATGTTTTATGCGTTGTGGATGTCACGAAGTGCGCGTGTGGTACTGGGTTTTGATGCTCACCTACTGCGACTAGGCCCGCGATGTGCGCCATATCTACCATCAAATATGCGCCGACTTCATCCGCAATTTCACGGAATTTCGCGAAGTCGATTGCGCGTGGATATGCACTTGCACCCGCAACGATCATTTTCGGCTTGTGCTCAAGCGCTTTTTGACGAACGTCTTCATAGTCGATCACTTCTTCTTCTTTTGTTACACCGTAATCTACGAAATTATAAAGCTTTCCGGAGAAGTTAACTGGTGAACCGTGTGTTAAGTGGCCGCCATGAGAAAGGTTCATCCCAAGAACTGTGTCGCCCGGCTCAAGTGCTGTGAAGTAAACTGCCATGTTTGCTTGAGCACCGGAGTGTGGCTGTACGTTTGCATATGCCGCGCCAAAAATTTCTTTTACGCGATCGCGTGCGATGTTTTCGACTACGTCTACGTGCTCACATCCGCCGTAGTAACGCTTGCCTGGATATCCTTCAGCATATTTATTCGTCAAGTATGATCCTTGTGCTTCCATTACCGCTTCCGTTACGAAGTTTTCAGATGCGATTAATTCGATGTTCGAGTTTTGACGGTTCTTTTCAGCCATGATTGCTTCATAAACTGCTGCATCATTGTGTTGTACATTGCTTAAGTCCATTGGATAGTATCCCCTTTTTTTCTGATAGTTTTATATTTTCTTGTATTGTACACGGTTTATTCGTATTTCGCACGACTTCCGCCAATTAATTTTGGACGAGTTGTCGCAAGCGTGATGACAGCTTCACCGATTTTATTAATCGACGTACGGATCGGTACGACAACCGGCTTCATTTGCATGCCAATTAACGTTTGTCCGATGTCGATGCCGGCATTTGCCTGCACTGATTCCACTACGACAGGATCGCTAAATTGTTTGTATGCATAGGTAGACATCGAGCCACCCGCTTTAAAAACGGGTACGACGGATACAGGTTCCAAATGAAATTGCTGCGCCGTCTTGCGTTCCAATGTAATGGCACGGTTGATATGCTCACAGCCTTGGAAAGCTAAATGTACATGGTGTTTATCCGCAAACGCTTGAAGCGGCGCGAATAAGGCTTCTCCTATTTCCAGGGCACCATTCGTACCGATGCGTGCACCTGCTACTTCAGAAGTAGAACAGCCGATAACGAAAATCGTCTCCTCGGCAGGTGGTGCTTGTTCGGCAAATTCGGTCAATGCTTGTTCTAGCTGCAGTTTCCATAATTGAATGGCATCCACATGTTCCACCTGCTTTCTTTAGTTCTTTTCAAGCTCCATCATTTTATTTATACGACGCTCGTGACGGCCGCCTTCAAATTCTGTCTCAAGCCAAGTACTAACGATTTCTCGCGCTAGCCCTGGTCCGATTACGCGTTCTCCCATTGCTAACATGTTGGAATCATTATGTCCGCGTGTTGCTTTTGCGCTAAATACATCATGAACGAGCGCGCAACGGATGCCTTTGATTTTATTGGCGGAAATGGACATGCCGATTCCTGTGCCACAAATCAAGATTCCGCGGTCTACTTTCCCCGCTACGACGTCATTCGCTACTGGTACTGCATAGTCTGGATAGTCGACGGAAGTGTCGGCATCCGGTCCGTAGTCGATATATTCTATGTCGAGTTCGGTTAATAGATTGGTGATCTCTTTTCGGAGATTATTGCCTCCGTGGTCTGAAGAAATTGCAACTTTCACTGCGCACCCTCATTTCTATTTTTACTTATCGCTTATTCTATCATTGTTCAATAAAAAAATCATCGGTTTTACTGTACTATTTTTGAAATTATCATTTTGAAACGTTGAAGTTTTGTCATAAAGACGAATGTTATATGAATAAAACGAAATGATTGTACGTGTTTAAGCTATAAGAAGTCGTTTTTTCGTCGTTGCAAGATGAAGATTGGGCATTTGATTCAGAATGTTTCACCTTTGGGACCTGCACTACTGTGTAGTATTTATTCCGGTTATGGTTCTAAAGAAAGAAACTCCACGGCATCATTCCAAGCTCCACAAATAAAAAAACGATCCAGAGCGTGAAACACCTCAGAATCGTCATTTCATATTACATTGGCGTTCGGTCGAACTTCCGGATCACTTTATACAATTCTTCCGATTGCTCCTTCAGCTCCAACGCCTTGTTCTTGGTTTGATCTATCGACGCCACCTGCTCTTCAGTGGCCGCACGAACTTCTTCTGCTCCCGCGGAAGTATGTTCTGCAATCGTCGCTACTCCCATCGACTGCTTAGCCGTATGCTCGATCGTCTGCATTTGATTGCCGACGATTTGGCTGATTTCTTCTACATAAAGTGCCATTGTCTGAATGGTGGCGGTCATCGTTTCAACGTTTCCATTTGTTTTCGTCGCACGTTTGGCCTCAGTGGATGCCGTTTCCACTTGTTGCTTCATTTCAGCTACGACTTGTTTGACGTCTGATTGAATCGTTTGAACAAGTCCAGAAATCATCTGGACGGCCTTGGCACTTTCGTCCGCTAAATTACGGACTTCTTCCGCCACGACAGCGAAGCCTTTACCATGCTCTCCTGCCCGCGCCGCCTCTATAGAAGCATTAAGCGCCAGAAGATTTGTCTGCCCCGCGATGTTGCCGACAAGTTCCACGATTTCACCGATTTTATGTGCATTTTCATCTAGTACTTGTATCGTTTCCAATGAATGCTCGCTTTGGCTGCTCATTTGATGAATTCCCGCTAATACCGATTGGAAGATTTCTGTTGTCGCGTGTAATTCCTTTAACATCACTTTAGATTGCTCGGATGATTGTCCCGCTCGATGATTGACTTCTACCGCGAGTTGACGAATGTCTTCAATCGCATTGACTGTTTCCCGAATCGACTCCGACGTGTTTTCTGCACCATCGGAAATTTCTCCAATAGTACGCGCAATGGCATCAGATTGGCCGGACGCAGCGCTTGTCTCTTTTGTCAATTCATCGACGGATTGAGCAGTGGCTTGAAAGTTGGATTCGATTTGTTCGATAATGTTGCGCAAATTGATGACCACTTGCTGGAAAGCTTTGGAGACGGAATGAATTTCATCCGATGAGTTTGGCAGTTGAATGTCCGTACCAATTTTCCCATCCGCCACTTTCATAGCAGCAGTTTCCAAACGTTGCAATGGCTTGGTCAAAATAGTGCTGAACATGGCCGCTAAAATACCTGACCACATAATGCCCATCGCATATGTAAGCAGTTGAAAAACGAATGGCCGTACATTCGGGAAGAATGTTGGCTGGACCCAGTTAATGAATACCGCACTCGTCGTATACGTGATGACTGCCAGAATCACAATAAATAAGACGAGTTTCGCCCGTAGCCCTACTTTTTTCGGTTCATTCATAAGTTCTCCTCCGTTTGCTGTCGGATGACGGAGTTAATGAGTTTAGTCAGCTCATAAAATGTGGTGCGGTATGTTTCCAAATCTCCACCATATGGATCATGTACATCAAGATCCGTCATTGTCCCCGCGTATTCTTTTAATGTAAACACTTTTTCTTTCATTGCAGGAAAACGACTGTGTAGGATATCTCGATGGTTTGCTGTCATCGTTAAAACAATATCTGCCCACTCCATATCAGCTGACGTAACTTCATTAGAATAAGGAGTGAAAGGTATTTTTTCTTCCGTCAACAACTGTGCTGAGTTCTTGGAAATCGGCAAGCCATCTATCGCATGGATACCTGCTGATTTCGCCGTAATACCTGGCACATTGGCGTGATTGACTAATGCTTCTGCCAAAGGACTTCTACATGTGTTGCCTGTACAAATAAAATAAATATTCATTTTCTTCACCTACTTTACAGAATAACGGATTTATGAGAAAAAAGAAACACTTTTTTATAAAAACAAGGACAATACACCCATGCATATGAATATAATACCTGCCAATCGTCGAATAAATGTACCATTAATTATACGCAAACGGCCTGTGTACAATAAAGCGATGCCCGAAAATAGAACAGAAAAGAAGCCGGACGCCAAAACAAACAGCCATTTGTTCAGCTGCATCATACCGAATGTCACACTTACTCCGAATGCATCTATACTGACGATCAGCGCCAAGAAAAATGGAGATATTTTATTAACGACTGACGGCTGTTCACTGTCCGAGAGTAAAATGTGAAGACCTATGAGTGACAAGAGTACACTTGAGAGCGCATGACCCCATCCTACAAAATAGATCATCACCCATTCCCCTGCGTAGAAACCGATAAGTGGCAGCAAGACATTCAGTATAGTAGTCCACAGCATGATCATCAATCGACCTCGCCGCAATCGGAGTAATGTATAGACGATTAGGATATCGATCGTTGTAACGATAGCCGCTATGATTTCTATCAAAAAAGTAGCCCCCTCGCAAGTCTCGCATCTACTTATCTTATGCGGGTGCTAAAGGGAGCTATTCATCATTAGTGAAATGTTATTCAGTGAAACGCTTGCCGTCTGAAGCTTTATCGAGACGGTTCATCACCGCTGCACCGATACCCGAATGATCAGTCTCAATGGCGAGGATTATATCTGCCTCTGTGTGATCGCATTGGCGAATCGCTTTGTAGAGACTCGATGCCATCGCTTCCCGACTGTTGATAGAACCTGTGGAAAAGTACCAATCCGCGTTTTCTGTGTATAACTCATCAGGTCCAATGATCGCGACTCGCTTATTTTGTAGATGAATAGTCTCTAACGCATGCGCAATAGAATCTGCATTCGGCTCGATGATAAATAGCGGTGCTTCAGGTGCATAATGGGCATATTTCATCCCCGGCGCGCGCGGTGTTGACGTTTGATCTGTAGGTAGCTTCGCCATATGGACGGTGCCAATCAATTCTTCCAGCTGCTCTTTCGTAATGCCACCCGGACGCAAAATGACAGGCGGTGTAACTGTGATATCCAAAATGGTCGATTCGAGGCCTACCCCTGTCTCTCCACCATCCAAAATCAGCGGAACTCTTCCGATTAAATCGTGATAGACATGATCCGCTTCCGTAGGGCTTGGCTTTCCGCTACGATTTGCACTTGGTGCCGCTAACGGCTGATCCAGCTTGCGCAATAATGCCAATGCTATCGGGTGGTCAGGCATGCGGATGGCTACCGTACTAAGTCCCGCCGTCACTATATCTGCAATGACTCCAGGCTTTTTCTTCATAATTAACGTCAATGGTCCCGGCCAACATGCTTTCATTAATATACCTGCAATTTCGGGAATATCAGTTGCGTATTTTTCTACGTCTGACTGCTTCCCAATATGTACGATCAGCGGATTATCTGATGGTCTTCCTTTTGCTTCGAAAATCCGCTGTACTGCTTGCTCATTTGTCGCAATGGCTCCTAAACCGTAAACTGTTTCAGTCGGGAAGGCAACTATCCCCCCAGAATTCAGGATATCCACAGCCTGTTCATAGATTCTATCGTTATCCACTAGGTTATCCACTATTGTTTGTGTAGTGTCCACTTGCTCAACCCCTTTTTATACACATTTTATCGATCTTATCCACAATAAATGTGAATAGTTTCATTCGAACAGTGACTTTATCCACTCCCAA
This sequence comes from Sporosarcina sp. P1, assembly GCF_002743155.1. Taxonomy (NCBI): domain Bacteria; kingdom Bacillati; phylum Bacillota; class Bacilli; order Caryophanales; family Caryophanaceae; genus Sporosarcina; species Sporosarcina sp. P1. The sequence continues at coordinate 42,150 of NZ_PDYS01000014.1, read as the reverse complement.
ATGAAGAATGTAACAGCTTCTTCTTCTGTTTCATTCACTGTAGCTTCTTCCGGGAAGCAAACATTCGGAAACAATGAACACCACCAATTATCCCCACGACCCGCACCGATTTTCACGACATATGCATCGTAAACATCTTGAGGCTGAATAAAATACCCTACTCGTTTTGGTGGAATCACTGCGGCACTGCGCTCGAGCGTTACGTGCGCGCCGTTCCCTTCTGCTTTTGCGATTTCAAGAAGCGTCGGCTCTAATATTTGAAGTTTATCATTGATTTGCTGCATGTTCGTAGATTGATTGATCGCCTGCTCAAGTAATGGTGCAATTTTCTCTTGTACATTTCGTTTCACTTGTTGATCTGCTACCGTATTAGAGTTTGCGAGAACGCGAAATTGCGTCGCTTCACCTGTAGCTGCCTGCTGACCGAATACAAGTAACACCGCTTGAATAGTAAGTAATATAAGTACAAATTCTATAAACGCCAATAGTTTCGAAGTATGAGTCGGTTGTTGGTTAATCGGATAATCTTGTAACATGTCATCCCCTCCTGCACTCTATCTTGTCCCGCAGGAGGAGATTTTATTCATCGAATCTCACAAAATATCATTCGATCTTTTTTATTGATATCCTGAACGATTTCCACAGTCGCTTCCGGAAAGGATTTTTGCAAATAACCTTGCACGATAGCTCCTTGCTGATAGCCAATTTCGAAACCAATGAGCGCAGGGCGATTCATCAAAGGCAAAAGATTCTCTGCTAGTCTGCGATAAAAATAGAGTCCGTCTTCTTCAGCGAACAATGCCGTTTGCGGTTCAAAATCGTAAACAGTTGGCGACATAACAGATTTTTCATGTTCTGCGATGTATGGCGGATTGGATAGGATAATATCCCATTTTTGCGATTTCAACGGTTCTTCCATATCTCCTTGCATAAAGGTTACATCCGCTTCATTGCGCTTTGCATTGCGTTTTGCGACTTCTAGCGCCTTTTTACTGAAATCAGTGGCGGTTACGTTTGCAGTCGGTCGTTCTTTTTTGAACGCGACAGCAATCGCTCCACTCCCCGTTCCAATATCCGCCACTTGTATAACTCGGTCCTCGAATAATTGATTTGCTCGTTGTAATGCATAGTGGACGAGTTCTTCCGTTTCAGGACGTGGAATCAAGACATGTTCATTGACCTCGAATAAATAGCCGTAAAAAGACTCTTCACCGAGAATATATTGAATGGGCTTACCGGTCAATAATTCCGTGATGATTGACCAGTATTGTTCATACGTTTCACGCGAAATAGATTCACGGAAACTGGCTACATAATGAGCCCGACTCATTCCCGTGACAGAACGCATAGCCAGTTCAGCAGCATGCGTGTCCATATCGCGCACTTGAAGCAATTGTTGCGCTCGTTGTACAGACTCATACATTGTCTCAGTCATTGCGATCCAAACTTTCCAAGCGATGTGCTTGTTCTTCTATAATCAATGCATCAATTACTTCATCCAATTTCCCTTCTATAATCTGATCGAGTTTTTGGATGGTCAAGCCGATTCGGTGGTCAGTCACACGATTTTGCGGGAAGTTGTATGTTCGAATGCGCTCAGAACGATCCCCTGATCCAACGGCCGTTTTCCGTTTTTCATCGTATTCCGCTTGCACTTCTTGCATAAACTTATCGTAGACACGCGCACGCAAGACTTTCATCGCTTTTTCTTTATTTTTGATTTGGGATTTTTCGTCTTGAATCGATACCGTCGTCCCAGTCGGCAAATGCGTAAGGCGCACTGCAGACATGGTCGTGTTGACAGATTGTCCGCCCGGTCCCGATGAAGCGAATGTATCGGTACGGATATCTTTGTCATGAATCTCAATTTCTACTTCCTCTGCTTCAGGCAAGCACGCAACGGTAGCAGTCGACGTATGTGTTCGTCCACCTGATTCCGTTTCCGGTACACGTTGCACGCGGTGCGCTCCGTTTTCGTATTTCAACTTGGAATAAGCACCTTTGCCATCGATCATGAAAATAATTTCTTTGAATCCGCCAAGTTCAGTTGGTGATGAATCGATCACTTCCACTTTCCAATGATTCATTTCCGCGTAGCGTGTATACATACGATATAAACTACTGGCAAATAAGGCCGCCTCGTCTCCACCTGCAGCGCCTCGGATTTCCATGATGACACTTTTATTGTCATTCGGGTCTTTGGGAATTAATAATACTTTTAATTGTTCTTCAAGCGACTCGATACGGTCTTCAAGTTCATCGATTTCCATTTTGACTAATTCTTTCATTTCGTCATCAAGTGGCTCATCTTGCATTTCTTTCGCATGGTTATATTGAGTGTAGACACTTTTGTATTCACGGTATACTTCGACCGTGTCTTGTAAATCAGATTGTTCTTTTGAATAGTTTCGTAATTTATCTAGATCATTGACAATTTCCGGGTCACTAAGTAGTTCATTGAGTCGATCATAACGGTCTTCCACTGCTTGTAGTCTATCGAACATAGTCGGTTCACCTCTTCTGAAATAATGGGTTATATACTAGTATATAGCAGAACCGTCTATCCTTTCTTGCTTTAGGATAGACGGAAATATGTTTATTTTGCATGCTGCGCACGACTGACGGGCACTTGGTGGTGCTGACGGCAACGTGGTTCGTACGCTTCGGATGCACCGACAAGAATGATAGGATCATCTTGGCATGCAGGTTGTCCATCTATTAATCGTTGCGTTCGGCTTGAAGGTGATCCACAAACGGTACAGACCGCTTGAAGTTTTGTTACCAGTTCGGCCACTGCCATTAACTCCGGCATCGGCCCGAACGGTTCACCTCTGAAGTCTTGATCGAGTCCTGCAATGATCACGCGAAATCCGCGATCAGCAAGTGCGATCGCGACATCTATAATATCTTTGTCGAAAAATTGAGCTTCATCAATGGCGACCACATCGAAATCATCTGATACGAGGTCCAGTATTTCGCTCGCTTTGGAAATGGGATTGGCAATAGTTGACGTGCCATCATGGCTGACAACAGCTTCCTCACTATACCTATCGTCAATCGCTGGTTTGAATACCGCAATCTTTTGTTTGGCAAATTCCGCGCGACGAATGCGGCGAATGAGCTCCTCCGATTTACCTGAAAACATACTGCCGCAGATGACTTCCATCCAGCCGCCTTGCATTGAAACGTACATGGTCAATCTCCTTTCGATGTCGTGCTTATGTATGTGGTGATGTGATTAGAGCGAATAATGTGCGACTATGAGCGGGTACACACGCGGATTGAGCGCTTTTCACGCAACTATGAGCGGATTCACACGCGGACAGAGCGCTTTGCGTGCAACTATGAGCGAGTACACACACGGATTGAGCGCTTTTCACGCAACTATGAGCGGATTCACACACAGATAGAGCGCTTTTCACGCATCTATGAGCGGACACACACACAGATAGAGCGCTTTTCACGCAACTATGAGCGGACACACACACAGATTGAGCACTTTTCGCACAACTACGCAATAAATTAATAAAAATACCCGTCTGGCACGACTGCACCTGACGGGTATCTGGCTTTTATTACTCTTGTTCTTCTGACTTGATGCCGTATTTTTTGTTGAAACGGTCAACTCGTCCATCTGCAGTAGCAAACTTCTGACGGCCAGTATAGAATGGGTGACATTCTGAGCATACTTCCACTCGAATATCTTCTTTTACAGAACCTGTTTCAAATGTATTGCCACATGAGCAAGTTACTGTTGCAAGTTTGTAATTGGGATGAATTCCTGCTTTCATCGATATCTCTCCTTTCGCCCTGAACCATCTGGAACAGAGTGTGAAATTATGGATGTTTCATTGACCAGTTGCCAATAAAACGATCGATGCCGTACACGACCCGTGTTTGTCAGCCGTATATGCGGTGTACAGAAAACTGTACTTGATTAGTATAGCAAAATCCGATACGTTGTGCAACTGTTTGATTTGGGTATTTAATGGATAAGCGGACTTGGCGAAGGGTTGGGTTTCCGCAACAGCTGGGTGACGCTTTCCGGGGGACCACTCGTCCCTCAACTTTCGCTGCTACCTTGCCTTATGAGTACACACATTACTTTTTTATGTTGGATTAAGATTGAAAATCAACTTTCAATCTTAGTACATCAGATGAGTCCCTTACCTTTTTTTGCTTTCATTTCTTCGTTAAGCTTGTTGAAGAATTCTTCGTTGTTTTCGGACTGGCTCAATTTTTTCATGAAGCGTTCGGTGAAGTCGTGGGAATCTGAAAATGTTTTTCTAATGGCCCACAATTTTTCCAAGTTGTCTTTCGGAATGAGTAGTTCTTCTTTTCGTGTGCCGGAGCGACGGATATCGAGTGCTGGGAAGATTCTGCGTTCGGCTAGGTTACGGTCTAGGTGTAGCTCCATGTTGCCGGTTCCTTTAAATTCTTCGTAGATGACTTCGTCCATGCGCGAGCCGGTTTCGACTAGGGCTGTGGCAAGGATGGTTAAGCTTCCGCCTTCTTCGATGTTACGTGCAGCACCAAAGAATCTCTTTGGTCGGTGGAAAGCCGCTGGGTCGATTCCTCCAGACAGTGTGCGTCCGCTTGGTGGGATGACCAAGTTGAATGCGCGTGCCAACCGTGTGATGGAGTCCATTAAGATAATGACGTCGCGTTTACTTTCGACGAGACGCATCGCGCGCTCAAGTACGAGTTCAGCCACTTTGACGTGGTTTTGAGGTACTTCATCGAATGTGGAACTGACTACATCTGCTTTAACAGAACGTTCGATGTCCGTTACTTCTTCTGGACGTTCGTCGATCAGTAGTACAATGAGTTCCGCGTCAGGATGATTTGTTGTAATCGAATTGGCAATTTCTTTCAGCAACATCGTTTTACCGGCTTTCGGAGGCGCGACGATTAATCCACGTTGACCAAATCCGACTGGCGAGACGAGGTCCATGATACGTGTGGAAACATTGCTCTTTGACGTTTCCAAATTAATTTGACGATCCGGATACAAAGGTGTCAATGCCGGGAAATGAACGCGTTCGCGTGCAACTTCCGGATTTTGCCCATTGACCGCTTCCACTTGTAATAAACCATAGAAACGTTCGTTTTCTTTTGGCGGACGGACTTTACCTGTTACTTTGTCACCGTTACGCAGATCAAAGCGACGGATTTGAGATGCTGAGATGTAGATATCTTCTGAACTGGATGAGTAATTAATAGGACGTAGGAATCCGTATCCTTCAGATTGAATAATTTCGAGGACGCCTTCCATGAAGAAAAAGCCTTCTTGTTCGGCGCGGGATTTTAATATAGCGAAGACCAATTCTTTCTTTGTCAGTTTGCTATAGTTGGTAATCTTAAACTGCTTTGCAAGAGAGTATAACTCTTTAAGCGTCATATTCTCAAGGTCCGCAAGGGTAATCATTGTCATCTATGCGTACACCACTCTTCATTTATTGTATGGGAAATTCGGCATAGTAAATAGAAAGGAAAGTACATGGTGTACTTCCTTTCCTTCAGTAGCCGGACATTATGGATCTAGATAGTTTTAGGAAATAGAAACCCGGCTGTGACGCCGGGTATTGAGGGAGTTAGTCTTGCATTACGAGAAGAGGTTTTTTCTTCATGCTGTGGCGACCTTCTACGAAACGAATAGTTCCTGATTTCGAGCGCATAACGATCGACTGAGTTCGGCAGTACGAACCTTTAAACTGTACGCCATCCATCAATTCGCCGTCTGTTACGCCAGTTGCTGCGAAAATACAGTCGTCTCCTTTTACCAAATCGTCCATCATTAGCACTTTGTCTACGTCGATGCCCATTTTGATGCAACGTTCTCTCTCTTCATCATTTGAAGGAACGAGACGCCCTTGGATTTCTCCGCCAAGACATTTCAATCCGACCGCTGCGATTACCCCTTCAGGTGCACCGCCTCTACCGAATAAAATATCCACACCTGTATCATCGAACGCTGTGTTAATAGCAGCTGCTACGTCGCCATCTTCGATCAATTTAATACGTGCACCCGCTTCACGAATTTCTTCGATGATTGCTGCGTGGCGTTCACGATTCAAGACAGATGCTACTAAGTCAGATACAGATTTATTTTTCGCTTTTGCTACAGCCTTTAAGTTATCTGTAACGCTTGCGTCGATGTCAATTTTACCAACCGCTTCAGGTCCTACTGCGATTTTGTCCATGTACATATCCGGTGCATTTAGCAAGTTGCCTTTATCTGCAACAGCAAGAACTGCTAATGCGTTCCATCCACCTGCTGCTACGATATTCGTACCTTCGACTGGATCAACAGCGATATCTACAGCAGGTCCGTGGCCTGTTCCAAGCTCTTCACCGATATACAGCATAGGTGCTTCGTCCATTTCACCTTCACCAATAACGACTACGCCTTCCATAGGAATTGTATCGAATACCGTACGCATAGCTTCTGTTGCCGCGTCATCTGCTTCGTTCTTTAAACCGCGTCCCATCCAACGAGCTGCCGCAACGGCTGCTGCCTCTGTTACACGTACTAATTCCATTGATAAACTACGTTCCATAATGTTTTGTTCCTCCTGTTTGCGGTAAGGCGCGTATTGCGTATTACCTTTCATTTGCCTACGTCCGCATCCATCGGCTACTTTCTACGTAATGGATGTGTCGTTTGAGTCCATTATACACGTTTTGACAATTTGCGTCACTCAGAAATTGAAGATGGAGTGAGCACTTTTACTTTATTGATATCGGCACCGAGATTTTGCAGCTTCTCAATAATGTCGCCATATCCACGTTCAATATGTTCAATTTCATGAATTTCTGTTTCTCCGCTTGCTAATAAGCCCGCAATCAATAGCGCAGCGCCGGCACGTAAATCTGTAGCTTCCACTGTTGCAGCTTGTAATTCTGTTGGTCCTGTTATGATGGCTGATCGACCTTCTACTCTACCGTCCGCATTCATTCGACGAAGCTCATCGATTTGTTTAAAACGTGCTGGATAGATCGTGTCTGTCAGAATGGATGAGCCTTCTGCTTGTGTCGACAAAACGCCAAATGGTTGCTGCAAATCTGTCGGGAACCCCGGATAGACGAGAGTTTTCACATCGACGGCATGAAGTTTTTCAGTTTTCGGAATGAAAATCTGTTCTTCACCGACTTCTACTTTCACGCCCATTTCACGAAGTTTCGCTGTAACAGCTTCAACGTGCAACGGAATGACATTATCGATTGTGATGCCATTACCAATTGCAGCTGCCATAATCATATGTGTACCTGTTTCAATACGGTCCGGAATGATGGTATGTTTCGTACCGTGCAAGGTTTCTACGCCTTCGATTCGAATAACGTTCGTTCCTGCACCTTTAATATTCGCGCCCATATTGGAAAGCAAAGTCGCAACATCAATAATTTCAGGTTCTTTCGCAGCGTTTTCAATAACCGTTTTACCTTTTGCTTTAACAGCGGCCAGCATAATATTAATCGTAGCTCCCACGCTGACGACGTCTAAATAAATTTTCGCGCCATACAACTCATCTGCACGCAAATAAATAGCGCCATGTTCATTTTCGACTTTTGCACCAAGTGCTTCAAAGCCTTTTATGTGTTGATCAATCGGACGTGGCCCTAAATGACAACCTCCAGGTAATCCGATGACTGCATGCTTGAACTTGCCAAGCATCGCTCCCATCATATAGTAGGATGCACGAAGTTTTTTGACGTTACCGTTAGGCAATGGCATAGAAATGATTTCAGTTGGATCGATAATCATCGTGCCATCTTTCATTTCCACTTTGCCGCCGATTTCTTCGACGAGCGCCTGCAATGTATAGACATCTGAAATTTCGGGAAGACCTGCAATTGTAACAGGTGAGTCAGCTAGAATAGCAGCAGGAATAAGTGCCACTGCGCTGTTCTTCGCTCCACTCACTCTGATTGTTCCTTGCAGTCGTTTTCCCCCTTTGATTTTATAAACGTCCATTTCAAGCTCCTTTTGTTCTATCACTTATTCGTTCTGGTTTCCCAGTCCTTCAAAAACTGGTCAATTCCTTTAGTTGTCAATGGATGTGCAAACAGACTCTGAAGTACGTTGAATGGAGTTGTTGCAATATGCGCTCCTGCCAGTGCGGCAGCCGTAATATGCTGTGGATGTCTGATGGAAGCTGCGATAATTTGTGTATCTAAGTCGTGAATTGTAAAGATATCCGAGATCGTTTCGATTAATTCTACGCCATTTTGGCCAATGTCGTCTAAACGTCCGATGAACGGTGAAACGTATGTCGCACCTGCGCGAGCTGCAAGCAAGGCTTGATTAGCACTGAAAACGAGAGTAACGTTCGTTTTGATACCTTCTGCTGCAAATACAGAACAAGCTTTCAACCCTTCAGGTGTCATCGGTAATTTCACCGTGATGTTCTCTGCAAGTGCCGCAAGTTTGCGCCCTTCTTCAATCATACCTTCTGCATCTAGAGCGATTACTTCCGCACTGACAGAACCCGGTACGAGTGCTGTAATTTCTTTCAAGCGGTCATGGAATGAAATATTTTCTTTCGCAACAAGCGATGGGTTGGTCGTGACACCAGAGATGATCCCCCAGCTATGCGCTTCTTTAATTTCCTCAAAATTGGCTGTATCTATAAAAAATTTCACGTGTGTTGTCCTCCTAGTTGTTGGCTATTTATTTAGCTAAAAAGCAAAAGAAGGAGACATATTGCGCTCCTCCTTTGTTCTATCGAAATTCTGTAATTACGCTTGCTTTGAACTACCAAACTCACGCATTTTGCCGATTACTGTAGCTTTAATCGCTTCGCGCATTGGTCCAAGGTACTTACGTGGATCATAGACTTCGGAATCTTCGTTTAAGACATCGCGCACAACTTGTGTTCCTTGAATTTGATTTTCTGTGTTGACGTTGATTTTAGACGTACCAAGTGAAATGGCACGTTGGATATCCTTCGTCGGAATACCTGTACCTCCGTGCAACACAAGTGGAATATCTCCTTGTTGTGAAATTTCTTCCATCTCTTCAAACCCAAGATTCGGTTCACCTTTATACGGTCCATGTACAGAACCAAGTGCAGGTGCCAGACAATCTATACCTGTCTTTTCTACAAGCTCTTTACATTCAGCTGGATCTGCATAAATAACGCCGTCCGCAATCACGTCGTCTTCTTGACCGCCTACTACGCCAAGTTCAGCTTCTACCGATACATTATGTTGCTTCGCGAAATCTACCACTTTTTTCGTGATTTCAATGTTTTCTTCAAGTGATTTAGAAGATGCATCAATCATAACAGAAGTGAAACCTGCTTCGATCGCTTCTTTACACTTCTCAAAGCTAGAACCATGATCCAAATGAATCGCTACCGGCACAGTCGTCCCGTAGTCTTCCATTAATCCTTTGACCATCATAACGACTGTTTTGAATCCGCCCATATAACGTGCAGCGCCTTCTGATACACCTAAAATAACAGGTGATTTCTCTTCTTCAGCTGCTTGTAAGATCGCTTGCGTATATTCCAGGTTATTCAGGTTAAATTGACCGATTGCATATCCTTGCTCTTTACCTTGAATCATCATTTCCTTCATCGAGACCAGCGGCATATTAAATTCCTCCTTGAGTTTCCCACGAATTTTATGTGTTTTTATTATATTAATTTCTATCCACTAGCATATCAAATTCATACGCTGATTACTACTATCAGCCGTCTAGTGATTCCAACCTTTTTAAGACACTATCACGCACTTCAAATATATCAAACGGCTTGGTAAAGTGCTGATCAATACCAAGTTTGTTGGCATCTTCTAGTAATTCAATTTCACTGTACGCCGTCATCATCATGACAATTGCGTCAGGTGAGAGGGTTCGGATTTCTCGTAGTACTTCGACCCCATTCATACCGGGCATCTTCATATCAAGTAAAATACAATCTGGATTTTGTTTCTGAACTATTTCTAACGCTTCTTTTCCATTTGATGCAAGCGCTGTCATTATTCCTGTTGGTTTGAAGATTTCCTCCAGTAATAATCGAATCCCTGGTTGGTCATCCACAATTAATAAATGCTTCATCCAAATTTCCCCCATCCCGATCACCTTATTTTACATATTTGATCTAACTCCATCGGTTTAATCCTATTATTATTATAAGTATATAGTGATTCCCGATTTATAGAAATTCACTAATGCTTCTATTTGTATATGTCTTACTATTCAAGAAACTTCTAAAAACTCCTCTATTTTTCGTCAACTATTTTGCACTTCTTTCTTTTCTCACTTATACTGAGCTTTTGGAGGGATTTTCATGAAAATATTGACTACACAAATTAGGGGTCTACTGGAAAGAATAGCAGAAGGACAAGAAGAGTCAATGGAAGAAACTGCTCGTTTATTGGCGCAAGCGGTAGTAGGCGAAGGACGAATCATCTTGGCAGCTTTTGATGAATTGGCGGCTGTTACTGCAACTGCACTAGATGGTGTCGAACCGTTGGATGGAGCTATTCGCTATACAAAAGAGTTAGAGCTGACGACGGCGGATCGTGTATGGTTACTTGTGCGAAAGACAGATCACCCCGAGGCGCTTGAGCTAGCACGGAAGCTTGCAGATCAATTCATCCCGTTTGCTGTGTTGGCTGCCGATAAGGATGATGACGATAATGAACTCGCTTCTCTTGCCTACACGTATATTTCGACAGGTTTGAAAAAAGGATTGATTCCGGGTCCTACGGGCGAAAGAATCGTACAACCCCACGCGCTGGCTGCGTTGTTTGTGTATGAGGCGGTAAAGCTGTCGATTGATGATATGTTGGCGGATGAAGAAGACGGGCTTTAATCTGGGATAGGCTGGCAGTGGTGTTAGGGTGGGGATTTGCGCTACGGAGGGGACGCGTGTCTTATGGGTGGGCGGTGAACCACACCCCTCCGCTGCGCTTTTACTCGCAAAAGCCGTCCTTCGTTACGGCTCTCGCTCCAATCCCTTGCAATGTGAATGGGTGATACTTATCAGGGTCCATTGAAGTTCCGATTGTAATTACTTTTTCTGTTGGACTTTTATTTGAACTTGAACTGAACTAAGTTTAGAGCTAAAGAATATTTGCATACTACTTCCAGTAAGTCGTCTACATCCATCCACTACAAAAGTAGGATTGTAGCGGAAGATGGGGGCGACTCTGGGAGGATCAGCGCGAGTTCAAGACCCCGGACAGATGCCTTAATTTCTGCAAAGTACACAGAAATACGGCAAAGCGAACCCTTCGCTGTTCACTTGGCTTGGGCCGCGCCCTCCAGAACGCGTCCCCCATCTGGAGCGGAAATCCCATGCACTCACTCCACTTTCTTATCTCTAGTCATATATAAAGTCAAAAATGCCCACAGAAGAAAATCTTCTGTGGGCATTTTTTTTAGTTTTTATGCTCAAGCGCCGCGCGGATAAAATCGCGGATCAGTGGTGATGGACGATTTGGACGGGAAGCAAATTCTGGGTGGAACTGGCAAGCGACGAAGTATGGATGATCTTTCATCTCCATAATTTCGATCAAGCGACCGTCCGGACTAATTCCAGAAACGATGAACCCTGCCTCTTCCAATTGCGCGCGGTATGCCAAGTTCATTTCATAACGGTGGCGATGACGCTCGTACACTAACTCTTCGCCATATGCAGCAGAAGCCTTCGTGTTTTCGGCTACTTTACATGGATAAGCACCTAAGCGCAATGTACTGTCTGCTTCGCGTGCTGTACGGCAATCCGGATGGAATGTCGTAATCTGGTGCTCCGTCTCTGTGTCGAACTCAAGTGAATGAGCTGTTTTCAGACCGATGACGTTACGTGCGATTTCAGTAGCCGCTAACTGCAGACCTAAACTGATACCAAAGAATGGAATCTTCTGTTCACGTGCATACGTGATCGCTTCAATTTTACCATCGATTGCACGATCTCCGAAGCCACCTGGTACCAGAATACCATCTACGTCACCAAGAAGTTCCGCAACGTTTTCAGAAGTCAGATCCGCCGAGTTGATCCACTTAATATCGATGTCTGCATCGAACGCGTATCCAGCGTGACGCATCGCTTCTACTGCTGAAATGTATGCATCTTGTAATTCTACATACTTCCCAACTAAACCGATTGTTACTTTTTCTTTTAGTGACTTAACCAATCTCACTAAGTCTTCCACTTCCGAAAGTTCAGGCTGTGGTGTTTCAAGACCCAAGTAATCGACGACTAGCTGATCCATGTTTTGCTCATGCAAACGAAGAGGTACTTCATATAGAGTTTCCGCATCAAGTGCTTCGATCACTTCTTCTGGCTTGATATTACAGAATAATGCGATCTTGTCTTTCATTTCTTGCGGTACTGGATATTCGCTTCGCACAACGATCATATTCGGCTGAATTCCAAGACTACGCAATTCCTTCACACTATGCTGTGTCGGCTTCGTTTTCATTTCCCCAGCTGCATGCAAATATGGAATGAGCGTGTTATGAATGTACATGACGTCATCTTTCGCAAGGTCCGTTTTCAATTGGCGAATAGCTTCAAGGTATGGCAATGATTCGATATCCCCTACGCTTCCCCCAATTTCCGTAATAACAACATCCGCGTTCAATGTTTGGCCCGCACGTTTGATCAATTCTTTAATTTCATTGGTAATATGAGGGATTACTTGAACTGTTGCTCCGTTGTATTCGCCAGCGCGTTCTTTGCGCAATACTAGATCATACACTTTCCCCATCGTTACGTTGGAGTAACGGTTACATTCGATGTCGATAAAACGCTCGTAGTGACCGATATCCAGATCCGTTTCCGCTCCGTCTTCTGTTACGAAAACTTCCCCGTGCTGGTACGGGCTCATCATGCGTGGATCAATATTGATATATGGATCGAATTTTTGGTTCGTTACTTTCAAACCGCGATTCTTGAGTAAACGTCCGAGTGATGCCGCGTTAATACCTTTACCTAAAGAAGAGACGACGCCGCCTGTAATGAAAATATATTTTGTCATGTGTAGTGCCTCCATTTATTCTTTTTCCAAGCTATTAGGGTCGATATACAATCAAAAAAGCGCCCCGTTTGTAGCGTAACTACAATTAGGAGCGCGTATACACGAATTTATGTGTCCTTTTCAGGAGCCCATCCAAATCTTATATTTTTGGGCACTAAAAGTCAAGAAATTATTTCTCTTCCTCGTACTCTTCTTCTTCCTCTTCCTCTTCATCTTCTTCATCGATATCGAGTTCTACTTCAGGAATAACTTCCAGGTCGTCGTCAGGATCGATTAAATCTTCATCAATTTCGACTACTTCCTCTTCTTCCTCTTCTTCGTCGTCTGCGTCATCTTCTTCGCCAAGTTCAACGTATTCCTCATCGAAGATTTCTTCTTCGTCATCATCTTCATCTTCGATATCATCTTCGTCATAATCTTTTTTCTTCTTTTTCTTCTTGCGCACTTTTACGACAGGTGCAGTTTCTTCTTCGATCTGATCCACTGGATACCATTCGCGTAAGCCCCAACGGTTGTCTTGGATCGCAAGGAATCTACCATCGATGTTTAGGTCTGTATAAAATTGAAGCATTTTCGCTTTCAATTCTTTCTCGGTTATACCTGTAAGTTTACGGAACTCTTCCATCAATTCCGCCAACGTAAGGGATTCACGTCGCTCTGTCAGTACTTGGTGCGTAATGTTGATTAACGATTCTTCCAAAAGTTCTTCTTTTGTCATGTCATGGATATTCAATGTATGGCACGTCCTTTCTTCTATCAATCACACGCTGAACCGACCAAGTCAGTTAATGATTTGGTCGATCGACGTTTTTTGTCCTGTAGCATATAAGCATAGTGTACATTATATACGTTATTTCTACCAATATGCTACATTCTTTTACTTCTCTTTATATTTCTATACTCCGTAATGGTCAAATACCCCAGGTAGACCGCCGTAAAGGTAAAAGGGATTACGCCGAGTCCGCTGCTGTAGAAGATGAGTGTAAGTGTAGTTAAAAGAGCTATTATAATTGCATGATAGTACCATCTCACATTCAGCACGTCCCTTTTGTTTGTTGTTCTTATTATACTGACTAACTTACTAAATTATCCACTTTGACGAGGAATGAATTTTATACAACGCGTTGGGTTTCATAGGATACATAAAATAAAGTGGCTGGAATTAGTGTTCAGTAAGGGATTTGCGCTTCGGAGGGGACGCTTTCCTGAGCGTCCGCGGTGAGCCCCTCCTACGCGCCAATCCCTTGCAATGAGAGTCTCTGCTACTAATTTCCACCCACTATAACCAGTTTCAAAATCTATTCTGCACTTGACCTTAAATAAGACCAAAAACAAAAGTATTTCACATTCCATATCTAGTTAGTATTCTGTGTCCTCCCACTCCCTTCGTAAGGATTGAAACGGAAGCTGGGGCGACTCCGGGAGGATCAGCGTGCGCCTTGAGACCCCGGACAGATGCCTTAATTTCTGCAAAGCACACAGAAATACGGCAAAGCGAACCCTTCGCTGTTCACTTGGCTTAAGCCACGCCCTCCGGAACGCGTCCCCAGCTGGAGTTGCAATCCCATGCACTTAGCCCATGCACCTACACTCTGACTTTGACTTTAATCCCATATAAAAAAAAGGATGCCGCCAGAAGTTATGGCTTCTGTGACATCCCCTCTTGAGATGCGTTACATATTACGGCGGTACTGCCCGCCTACTTCATAAAGTGCGTTAGTAATTTGTCCAAGGCTGGCTACTCGCACAGTCTTCATCAACTCAGCGAATACATTGCCTCCTGTAATCGCCACTTCCTGAAGGTCAGCAAGCGCTTGGTCTGCTTCGTCAGCATGCTGAGCTTGGAAAGCGCGCAAGTTGGTAATTTGGGACTCTTTTTCTTGTTGTGTCGCACGGGCCAACTCCATATTATCGATATCTTCCTCAGATGGCGGATTCGGATTCAAGTACGTATTGACGCCGATGATCGGTAACTCTCCTGAGTGTTTTTTCATTTCATAATACATCGACTCTTCCTGAATCTTGCCGCGCTGGTACTGTGTCTCCATAGAGCCAAGTACACCACCACGGTCGTTCAGTCGATCGAATTCTTGTAATACCGCTTCTTCCACGAGACTTGTCATTTCTTCGATAATGTAAGCCCCTTGAAGCGGATTTTCGTTTTTCGACAAGCCGTGTTCTTTCATGATGATCATCTGAATTGCCATCGCACGACGAACAGATTCTTCTGTCGGTGTCGTAATGGCTTCGTCGTATGCATTCGTGTGGAGCGAGTTACAGTTATCTTGCAACGCCATCAATGCTTGTAACGTGGTGCGGATGTCGTTGAAATCAATTTCTTGAGCATGCAAACTACGGCCAGACGTTTGAATATGGTATTTCAACTTTTGACTGCGTTCATTCGCTCCGTATTTGTCACGCATCGTAATCGCCCAAATGCGACGCGCCACGCGACCGATTACCGTATACTCGGGATCCAGGCCGTTCGAGAAGAAGAACGACAGGTTCGGTGCAAAGTCGTCAATATGCATGCCACGGCTCAAGTAATATTCCACATATGTGAAGCCGTTTGCCAGTGTGAACGCTAGCTGGGAAATCGGATTCGAACCTGCTTCTGCGATATGATAGCCCGAAATCGATACAGAATAGTAATTACGAACTTTTTTATCGATGAAATATTGTTGGATATCGCCCATTAGACGCAATGCAAATTCTGTAGAGAAGATACATGTATTTTGCCCTTGGTCTTCTTTCAAAATATCCGCTTGTACTGTTCCACGAACTGTTTGGAATGTCATTTCACGTACTTCAGTGAACTCTGCGACAGTAAGTGTCCGTCCAAGTTCTTCTTCTTTTTTACGTACTTGCTGATCGATTGCGGCGTTCATGAACATTGCTAAAATAATTGGCGCCGGTCCATTGATTGTCATGGAAACAGACGTCATAGGCGAACAAAGATCAAAGCCGTCATAGAGCTTTTTCATATCTTCAAGTGTACAAATGCTCACGCCTGATTCGCCAACTTTTCCGTAGATATCAGGACGCTCATCGGGATCTTCTCCGTATAATGTTACAGAGTCAAACGCTGTGGATAAACGTTTTGCGTCGTCGTCTTTTGAGACATAATGGAAACGACGATTCGTACGTTCAGGTGTTCCTTCCCCAGCGAACTGACGGCGCGGATCTTCGCCTTCACGTTTGAATGGAAAGACGCCTCCAGTGTACGGGAATGAACCAGGAACGTTCTCACTGTATACAAAGCGTAGAATTTCACCATAATCTTTGTATTGTGGCAATACTACTTTCGGCACCTTCAAGCCAGATAGACTCACAGTATTAAGCGTCGTACGGATTTCTTTGTCGCGTATTTTCACGACATATTCATCCTGCTCATAAGACTCTTTCAAAGGCCCCCAGTTTTTCAAAGCACGCTTCGATTCGCTTGTTAATTGCTCTTCGACGCCTTCTTTCAAGCTATTCAATGAATCTAGTAACGCTTCATTGGAATCTGCTTCTTTCACCGCTTCCATCGCACCTTCAAGTTGGAATACGCGACGTGCCAGCTCTGCTTGCTGTTTGGATTTCGCATGGTAGGTACGGATTGTTGAGGCGATTTCACGCAAGTAGTGGCTACGGTCAGGCGGAATAATGACGGTTTGCTTTTGATTCGTCACGAAGTCTGTGTAACTTGTCGTCCAATCAGAATCCGTTGCATTGTTGAGTTTTTCAACTAGCGCTGCAAAAAGTGTGTTGGTGCCTTTATCGTTAAACTGGCTTGCAATCGTGCCATATACAGGCATCGTGTCAAGATCATGATCAAATAGCAAATGGCTACGTTGATATTGTTTGCGTACTTGAATCAATGCATCTTCCGAACCTTTCCGCTCAAATTTATTGATAACAATTAAGTCAGCAAAGTCGATCATATCGATTTTCTCTAACTGTGTCGGCGCTCCAAATTCACTCGTCATCACGTACATCGAAACGTCGGATACATCCGTAATGCGTGCATCTCCTTGCCCAATTCCGCTCGTCTCTACAATTATCAAGTCATAGCCAGCCGCTTTTGTGATATCAAGGACATCATGGATAGCCGTTGTTAACTCTGAACGTGATCCACGTGTTGCCAGACTACGCATGTAGACACGGTTATTAAAGATTGCATTCATACGAATCCGGTCGCCAAGTAAAGCACCGCCCGTTTTTTGCTTCGTTGGATCTACAGAAAGGATTGCCACTCTTTTGTCAGGGAACTCACGCAAGAAACGACGAATTAATTCATCTGTCAAGGAACTTTTACCTGCACCACCCGTGCCTGTGATCCCTAGTACTGGCGTTTGTTTAGACATGGCGCGTGCGCGATCGAGTAATTGCTTCGTCGCTTCATCTTTGTTCAAATGGTTTTCTTCTACGTACGTGATTAAATTCGCTAGGATACCTGGCGTTTCTGCTGTCAGTTGTTCCAGGTTAGCCTCTTCGCTTTCGGGAGTCGTGGAGAAATCCGATAGTTCCATGATTTTATTGATCATACCTTGTAGACCTAGTTTCCGACCGTCTTCCGGTGAAAAGATCCATTCGATACCGTATTCATGCAACTCTTTGATTTCTTTCGGGATGATGACTCCTCCACCACCGCCGAATATTTTAATATGGGAAGCGCCTCTTTCCTTCAACAAGTCATGCATGTATTTGAAATACTCCACATGACCGCCTTGGTAGGAAGACATAGCGATGCCTTGTACATCTTCTTGAATGGCAGCGTTTACAACTTCCTCAACAGATCGATTATGTCCGAGATGAATAACTTCCGCTCCGGTTGCCTGTAATATTCTGCGCATGATGTTGATCGATGCATCATGCCCGTCGAATAAACTAGATGCCGTCACGAAACGAATATGGTGTTTCGGTTTATAGATTTCCTCAGTTACCATTTGCCTTCCACCTTCCGTACATGCTGACCACCGCCACGAATATCTTCATGGCAGAGTCCGCAAGTTATTTATTTCTCTAAACCTTTGATAATTTGATCAGTTTGTATCTCAATGTAGCGTTGTAAAGTATATTCTCTGCGCAGTGCCCATCTTCTGAATGACCACATTTGGCCCGAAACGAGGATATGATGCGCGATCAATGATACTTCGTCCGGTCCGATGCGTAGATTCCCAGCTTCCATGCACTTCCGTATGATCGTCTCAAATTGCTCGACCATTTCTAGTTCTTTAGTAAGTACATACCGAAGCGCTTCGCTCGGTAACGATTTCGACTCTTGGTACATGACGAGAAACTCATCCGACATTTGATCGATGACTTCGTAATACCGTGCAATCGCCACACGTAGCCCTTCTACCGTGTTGTCATTATTATCGAGCTCAGATAAACGAACATTGACTTCATTATAAATATTGTCACAGACAAGATACAGAACATCTTCTTTTGTCCGAATATACTCGTATAATGTGCCAATACTGAAGCCCGCTTCTTTGGCGATTTCACGTGTAGTCGTTCGGTGAAATCCTTTGTCGATAAATAATTTCACAGCGCCCCGACTAATTTGTGCGCGTCGCTTCTGAATAAGTTCTTCATCTTTGACGGTAGATTTCACTTCATGTTTCGGCATTGCATTAGACCTCCTGTTATTTCGTCAGCATACGAGAAATGACGAGACGTTGAATTTCTTGAGTACCTTCATAAATTTGCGTGATTTTTGCGTCACGCATATAGCGCTCCACTGGATAATCTTTTGTATAACCGTAGCCACCGAATACTTGAACGGCTTCTGTTGTGACTTTCATTGCTGTGTCACCAGCCATTAGTTTCGCCATGGCAGACGCTTTACCGTATGGCAAGTCGTTAGATTCGAGCCATGCAGCCTGGTATGTCAACAGACGAGATGCTTCGATCGCTGTCGCCATATCTGCTAATTTAAAACTAATGCCTTGGTTGGCCACGATCGGCTTGCCGAATTGTGTACGTTCTTTCGAGTAATCGACAGCAGCGTCAAGTGCGCCTTGTGCAATACCCACTGCTTGAGCAGCAATTCCGTTACGTCCGCCATCGAGCGTTTTCATTGCGATAATGAATCCGTCCCCTTCTTCTCCAAGAAGGTTTTCTTTTGGCACGCGACAGTTATCTAATACGACTTCTGTTGTCGGCGAAGAACGTATTCCCATTTTCTTCTCTTTCTTACCTACAGAGAATCCTTCAAAAGTGCTTTCTACAATGAATGCGCTTGTTCCTTTATGTTTGGATTCCGGATCAGTTACAGCAAAAACGATATATGTGTCAGCAATCCCGCCATTTGTAATGAAGATTTTCGAGCCATTTAGCACGTAGTCATCACCGTCAAGCTTCGCTGTAGTTTTCATGCCGCCTGCGTCTGATCCTGAACCTGCTTCTGTCAGGCAGTATGCCCCCATCTTCGTACCTTCCGCAAGTGGACGTAAGTATTTTTGTTTCTGTTCTTCGTTACCGTATTTGAATAGTGGCCATCCTGCTAGAGACGTGTGTGCAGACAAGACGACACCTGTAGATGCGCAAACACGAGATAGTTCTTCTACTGCAATGACGTAGGCTAGGTAGTCGCTACCGATGCCGCCGTATTCTTCTGGCCATGGAATGCCTGTGAGTCCAAGTTCGGCCATCTTGTGGAAGATGTCCATGTCGAAAGTTTCGTCTTCGTCTCGTTGTGCTGCAGTTGGCGCTACTTCTTTTTGTGCAAAGTCCCGTACCATTTTTCTAATCATTTCGTGTTCTTCTGATAATTTAAAGTCCATTGTTCTCCCACCCTTTTGTTTGATTAATGAAAGTTTCATTGGAAATAGTAACGCTTGATGTTAGTTTGTGGTTTGGGGATTGGAGCTACAGAAGGGGACGCTTTCCGGGGGCGCAATCTTGAGCCAAGCGAACAGCGAAGGGTTCGCTTTGCCGTATTTCTGCGTACTTTGCAGAAATTAAGGCATCTGTCTGGGGTCTCAAGATCACGCTAATCCCCAGGAGTCGCCCCTTCTTCCGCTCCAATCCCTAATTTTATACTGGTGAAGCAAAAGAACGTCATTGAAAATAGTAAGTTGCGGTGGTTGCCATGGCGTAGTTTGTGCTGACAGTGCCAAAGTGTGGCTGAACCGCGCATTGCACTCCCCTAAGCGCTTCTAACATTAGTTTGTTAGATGTTTGGCGATGACTACTTTTTGAATTTCGCTTGTGCCTTCGTAGATTTGGCATACTTTCGCGTCGCGGAAGTAACGTTCTACTGGATAATCCTTCGTGTAGCCATAGCCGCCGAATACTTGGACGGCTTCTATGGAGTTATCTACGGAGGCTTGGGATGCAAATAGTTTGGCCATGGACGCTTCTTTGCCGCATGGTTTACCCTCTGAACGTAGCCAAGCTGCGCGGTAGACTAGTAGTCGAGCCGCTTCTGTTGCGGTGGCCATGTCGGCTAGTTTGAAGCCTATGCCTTGATTGGCTGCGATGGGTTTGCCGAATTGCTCGCGTTCTTTTGCATAGGCAACGGCAGCTTCTAGTGAGGCTTCTGCTATGCCTAACGCTTGAGCGGCGATACCGATTCGACCGACGTCAAGATTGGCCATGGCGATTTTGAAGCCGCCTTCTTCTTCACCCAGTCTATTTTCCACAGGTACTTTCATATTGTCGAAGCTAAGCGCGACGGTTCGCGAGCCGTGTAGACCCATTTTCTTTTCATCTTTGCCTATAGATAATCCCGGTGTATCCCGGTCAACAATGAATGCGGTGATGCCATACGTTCCTTTTTCAGGAGCGGTGTTAGCAAAGACGATGTAGACGTCCGCTTCCCCACCGTTTGTGATGAACATTTTCGAGCCATTGATTATGTAATGGTCGTCGACTCGCTTCGCTTTCGTTTTCAATGAACCTGCGTCTGATCCGGACGATGCTTCTGTCAGGCAAAATGCACCCAAGTATTCACCGGATGCCATTTTTGGCAAGTAGCGATTCTTTTGTTCTTCCGTACCAAAGTAGAGGATCGGATTCATTCCAACAGAAGTATGAACAGACAACACGACTCCCATGACGGCGCTGACTTTTGATAGTTCGTGAATTGCGATGATATATGACAAGAAGTCCATTTCTGAACCTCCATACTGTTCAGGTGCTGTAATTCCCATCAATCCGAGCTCACCCATTTTTTCTAGTAGTTCACGTGGAAATTCCCCATCTTCCATCCGTGGAATCCAAGGTTCGATCTCGTTTTTTGCGAAATCACGAACCATTTGGCGCATCATTAGTTGTTCTTCTGTTAATGTAAAGTCCATCCTTTTCACCTCTTGCTTTCAACTTAATTCATTTATTCGTATGAATAGAAACCGCGCCCTGTTTTTTTGCCGTGCCAACCTGCTTTGACGTATTTACGTAACAATGGGCATGGACGATATTTCGAGTCGCCGAATCCTTCATACAATGTTTCCATAATGTAGAGGCATGTGTCGAGTCCAATGAAATCTGCCAGTTGCAGTGGCCCCATCGGATGATTCATCCCCATTTTCATAACATCGTCAATCGCTTCTTTCGTTGCGACACCTTCGTATAATGTGAAGATCGCTTCGTTGATCATCGGCATCAACACACGGTTTGCGACAAAGCCGGGTGCATCGTTTACTTCAACAGGTGTTTTGTTGAGCTTTTTCGTCATCTCTTCAACTGCTTCGTAGACATCATCATCTGTTGCAAGTCCGCGGATGACTTCGACAAGCTGCATGACTGGTACTGGATTCATGAAGTGCATACCAATTACTTTTCCTGGACGTTTTGTAGCCGCACCGATTTCCGTGATGGGCAATGAAGATGTGTTCGTCGCTAAAATAGTATGTTCCGGTGTGATCTCATCTAGCTCTGCGAAGATCTTTGTTTTGATTGCCATATTTTCAACTGCCGCTTCGATGACGATGTCGGCATCTTTTGCATTTTGCATATCTAGTGATTTTGTGAAACGACCGAGGACGGCTTCTTTCTCTTCCTCAGTCATACGGCCTTTTTCCACGTTGCGCGTTAAGTTTTTCGTGATGACTTTAAAACCTCGGTCATATGCTTCTTCATTGAGATCATGAAGAGTTACTTGATAGCCCGCCTGTGCGCAGACTTGAGCAATTCCTCCGCCCATTTGTCCTGCGCCAATTACAAATACTTTTTCAATTGTCATCTGGAATGCCCCCGCTCAGTTAGTTTTGGGTACTTCAATCATGATCGCATCGCCTTGGCCGCCACCTGAACAGATTGCTGCGATACCGATTCCACCACCGCGACGTTTTAGTTCATTCGCCAATGTAAGTACAACACGCGCTCCACTTGCACCGATTGGGTGACCTAGTGCGACTGCGCCACCATTGACGTTCACTTTTTCTTCGTCCAGTCCAGCAATTTGTGAGCTTGCGAGCGCAACGACTGCGAATGCTTCATTGATTTCGTATAAATCAATGTCGTCTGCTGTTTTCCCTGTTTTCTCAAGTAATGCCTTAATGACGTGACCTGGTGTTTCTGGGAAACGTTCCGGTTCGATGGCTACTTCCGCGTGACCTAGAATAATAGCAAGCGGTTCTTTGCCTTGCTTTTTCGCTTCGTCTTCATTCATTAACACTACAGCACATGCACCGTCGTTAATGCCAGGTGCGTTTCCAGCTGTGACACTACCGTCTTTACCGAACGCTGGGCGTAGTTTCGCCAATGCTTCAAGTGAACTGCCTCTACGTGGGCCTTCATCTTCTGTCACAACGATTGGATCACCTTTCCGTTGAGGAATGCTAACTCCAACGATCTCCTCTGCGAACACTCCTTTTTCCATCGCTTCCAGTGCGCGTTCATGACTACGTAATGACCATTTGTCCTGCGTTTCACGGCTTACTGAGAAGTCGTTTGCTGTCCTGTTTCCGTATGTGCCCATGTGAACATTGCCTTCGGAGAATGAACACGTCAATCCATCATAAATCATGCCATCTACCAATGTGCTATCGCCCATTTTCAAACCTGAACGGACATTTGCATAATAGGGTGCGTTGGTCATCGATTCCATACCGCCTGCGACGATTGTTGTCTCATCACCAAGACGAATTAGCTGGTCAGCAAGTGTGATACTGCGCATTCCGGAAGCGCATACTTTGTTGATCGTTTCCGTTTTGACGCCATATGGAATGCCACCTTTGACAGCTGCTTGACGTGAAGGAATCTGCCCTTGCCCTGCTTGTAAAACAGTCCCCATAATCACTTCATCCACTTGATCGCCTTGTACGCCAGCACGGGCCAATGCTTCTTTGATCGCAATGCCCCCTAGATCGCTTGCTGTTTGTGATTGCAATGCACCGCTTAATTTTCCAAATGGTGTTCTAGCACCTTGTAAAATAACTGTTCTCATTTTCCCATTCCCCCTAGTTTATATGCTGACTGAACGCTCGCTCGATACATGACTACTAAATAAGAGGGGCTATGCACCCTCTTATTGTTTAGTTCATTCAATTGTTAGCGTTTTAGATAACTTAATTGTACGGTATTGACACGATATTCGCAATAATTTTAATTCCGTTTTCCATCGCCGATTTTCGATGTTTCATCCCCTGTTTCAACCGTTACAGCTAACTCAGGCTCCGAAATCAATTCCTTCGATTCTACTACTTCTTCCACAACTACTATTTCTTCTACCACTTCTTCTTCAGGCTCAGTGATTGTTTGGAATTCTCCAAAGATCGACCGTTCTAATAGTTCAGCAATATCGTATGTGCCGACTTGTTCTTCGACTTCAACCGCTTTCGTTCCGTCAGACAACATGGTCAAACAATACGGACAGCCAGATGAAATGATTCCTGGGCTAACTTCAAGCGCTTGCTCAGTACGAGCTACGTTGACGCGCTGGCCTGTATCTTCTTCCATCCACATCATACCGCCACCTGCTCCACAACACATACCTTCTTCACGGCTACGTTCCATTTCTACTAACTGAACGCCTGGAATCGCTTTAAGAATTTCTCTCGGCTGATCATAGACGTCGTTATAGCGACCTAAGTAACAAGAGTCGTGGAATGTGATGACTTCATCGATTGCATATTTCGGTACTAGCTTGCCTGCCATGACCAGTTCATGAAGCAACTCAGTATGGTGTTTAACGATGACTTGCAGACCGAAATCTGGATATTCATTTTTGAAGATATTGTAAGCGTGCGGATCGATCGTCACAATTTTCGATACGTTCGCTTTTTCGAATTCCGCGATATTCGCTGTTGCGAGCTCTTGGAATAAGAATTCATTTCCGAGACGACGTGGTGTGTCTCCGGAGTTCTTCTCTTTGTTACCGAGAATCGCAAAGCTTACCCCTGCTTCATTCAATAAATGTGCGAAAGATAGAGCGATTTTCTGTGAGCGGTTATCAAACGCACCCATAGAACCAACCCATAGTAAGTATTCGAAGTCTTCTCCTGCTTTCTTCGCTTCCTTCACCGTCGGGATGTGCAAGTCTGGACGTGCGTCTCTCCAGTTTTCTTTCTCTTTACGGTTAAGTCCCCATGGATTACCTTGGCGTTCAATGTTTGTCATCGCGCGCTGTGCATCCGCATCCATCTTTCCTTCCGTCATCACCAGATAACGGCGAAGATCGATAATCTTATCTACGTGTTCATTCATTACCGGACACTGGTCTTCACAGTTACGGCACGTCGTACATGCCCAAATCTCTTCTTCTGTAATGACGTCGCCGATTAATGAAGGACTATATAGTTCATCAATTGTCATTCCATCTGCCGTAGCAGCGAGTGCCAATTGATTTCCTTGTGAGTTTTTAAACATTAGTTGTGGTACCCACGGTTGTTGTTTCGTCATGACTGCACCGGTGTTTGTTAGGTGGTCGCGGAGCTTGGTGATCAAGTCCATTGGTGACAGCATTTTACCTGTACCCGTTGCCGGACACATATTCGTACAGCGTCCACATTCTACACATGCATAGAAATCGATCATTTGCGCTTGTGTGAAATCCGTGATCTTGCCAACACCAAGTGGCGGCATTTCGTCCTCGTCTTCAATTTCTTCAAGTGCTTCAAAATCGATTGGCTTCAAACGTCCCGCATGATCTAAGCGGTGGAAATACACGTTTGCTGGACCTGCGATCAAGTGTGCGTGCTTAGATTGTGGTACATACACTAAGAACGTCAGCAATGTCAGTAAGTGTACCCACCAGCCGACAAAGAATATCGCTGCGGCCACGCTTGTCGGAACACCGCTAAATACTGTTGCGATGATCGATGCCATTGGCTCTGTCCATGTAGTGCCTTCATTATGCCAAATCATATTCGCGCCGTTAGCAACAAGTGTAGAAATCATAAGTAGTCCAATAAATATCAGAACTAGACCCGATTTCCAGCCGCGTTTCAGACGCACTAGTTTCTCCATATAACGACGATAGAACGCCCATACGACCGCTACTAGGATAACGAATACGACGATTTCCTGGAAGAATGTAAATGCCGGATACAATGGGCCGAGTGGCAGATGTGATCCCGGCTTTAATCCTTTCCAGATCAGATCAATTGCCCCGAATTGTACGAGTAGGAAACCATAGAAGAACATGACGTGAATGGCCCCACTCTTTTTATCTTTCAGTAGTTTCTTTTGTCCGAATACGTATACCCAAATTTTCTTCAGACGCGCTTTGACGTCATTGTCGAACTCTTCTTTTCTCCCCAGTCGGATGAATTCGTAGCGAGTTTTTAATAAGTATAGGAATAGACCAAAGCCGTATACGACGACTGCTACAAATAATATCCAGTTTGCGATGAGTAATATATTCATCTCTTATTCCCCTTCCATTTCTTCTACTTGAGATTCCCTTTGAGAAACCGCTTTCAATTATATTCTATGTATAGTGTAATAATGAATGATCATTCAGTCAACTGTTTTTATAAGTTTATTTTTTATTTTCTTACTATGGTTGAAAGGTCTTTTTGTCAAGTACTTTTTTATTTATTAACATTATTCTATCATCTAAGCCCGCCCTTATAGGCTTTATTCTACATTACTTTAATTTACAAATTTACCTAGGGGCTAGAACTTCCAAATTAGAGAAAATCTATGCTCTATACAACTAGTATAACATTACTATCAAACTAATAGGAATATTCTTTTTCATTGTAACTCAATATAGCAAATTTAACCACTTCATGCTAACGTTTTCATAATGTGTTGCTAACAATAGAAAGGAGTTTTGTTATGAAGCGAGTGTATGCACGATTATTTCAAAGAGGGCTCAAAGTGGGAATGAACTTTTTACCTTGGCGAGAGCCTGAGTTACTAGTTGGACCTGGTAGCGTGGAAGGCCTTGCGGGGAAAGTGAAAAGTCTTGGACTGGATAATGTTTTCATTATTACAGATCGCAACATCGCCAAACTCGGCTTACTAGACGTCATGCTACTCGGTCTCGATTCACTCGGTATCAAATACTTGGTATATGACCAAACTGTCGCAAATCCTACAATAGTCAACATTGAAGAAGCACGAGGTTTGTACGTAGCGAATGAATGTCAAGCATTAATTGCGTTCGGTGGCGGTTCTCCGATTGATTGTGCAAAAGCAGTAGGTGCAAGAATTGCGAGGCCCGAGAAACAAATTCCCGAATTGAAAGGCTTATTCCACGTGCGCAAGCGAATCCCCACGTTGTTCACGGTACCTACGACAGCGGGAAGCGGAAGTGAAGCGACTCTCGCTGCGGTAGTGACAAATAGTGAGACGCATGAGAAGTATGCGATCAATGACACGTCACTGATCCCTCATTATGCTGTACTCGATCCATTGTTGACGATGAAGTTGCCGCCAGCGATTACCGCAGCTACCGGAATGGACGCCTTAACTCATGCAGTCGAAGCATATATTGGCAACAGTAATACGAAAGACACGTGGAATGATAGCCGGGCAGTAGTACAACTCGTGTTCACGAATTTATACGAAGCCTATCGCAATGGAGATAATTTGACCGCGCGAACGAATATGCAACGAGCTTCTTATTTGGCCGGTAAAGCATTTACTCGAGCATATGTCGGCAATATCCATGCAATTGCACACACGCTCAGCGGATTTTACAACGTACCACACGGATTAGCAAATGCGATTATTTTGCCACACGTACTGGAATATTACAGCAAAACTGTATACACTCCCCTTTCCGAGTTGGCTGATTTAATTGGCGTTACAAATCATTCGGATACGAAGCGAATGAAAGCTGAGAAGTTCATTGAGGCCATTCGAGCGTTGAATCATGCGATGAATATTCCGGAGCGAATGGATGGGATTATGGTAGAAGATATTCCACTAATGGTTAAACGCGCCTCAGCGGAAGCGAACCCGTTGTATCCTGTGCCGAAGATTTTGCGTAAGAAAGAGTTTATGGAACTGTATGATGTGATTCGGGTTTGAAGTGATTGTGTGGATAGAGCGGTTTGTCGTTGTGATTGAGCGGATGCGGGGATGGATTGAGCGGTTTTGCGTTGACATTGAGCGGATGCCCCGACGGATTGAGCGCTTAGGCGT
Source organism: Sporosarcina sp. P1 (assembly GCF_002743155.1). Classification (NCBI taxonomy): domain Bacteria; kingdom Bacillati; phylum Bacillota; class Bacilli; order Caryophanales; family Caryophanaceae; genus Sporosarcina; species Sporosarcina sp. P1. The sequence goes on along the minus strand of NZ_PDYS01000014.1, from coordinate 14,625 downwards.
CGACATTGAGCGGATGCGGGGATTGATAGAGCGGTTTTGCATCGACATTGAGCGGATACCCCGACGGATTGAGCGCGCCACAAAAAACAGGGACCCTGGAATTATCAGAGGTCCCTGTTAACGTATAATCACTTATCCTTTTTCACATTCGTGCGGAATACTTTTGCGCTACGGACGTATTCATTGTCTGAAATGCCAAGTCGAGCGTTCACGATGCGTGCCGCCACGAATAGATAATCTGATAGACGGTTCAAATAGCGCCCCACGACGGGTGATACGTCGTCTGCTGCGTTCATCAATGTGACGGTCACCCGTTCTGCGCGGCGTGTGACCGTGCGCGCGATGTGTAATGTCGCAGCCGCTGGTGAGCCGCCAGGGAGGATGAAGCGTTCTAGTTCGGGCGCTTCTTCCATTAGCTTATCGATTCGGTTTTCTAGAACAGTGATAGGTTCTTCGTCAAGCTTGTAATGACGCTCTTTCATGACGTTTGCTAAGTCTCCACCACCGTCGAATAATTCATTTTGGATCGTTTCAAGATCAGTCAGGATATCCGCAAACTTCTCCCCGTCTAGTTCCGTCATTGCTTTACCGATGAATGAATTTAGTTCATCGATCGTGCCATATGCTTCGACACGCAAATCGTCTTTTGCGACGCGTCCACCAATTAAACTTGTCGTCCCTTTATCGCCAGTCTTTGTGTAGATTTTCATTTCACTTCACTCCTTTGATTGTTTGAGGAATACCATACCAGATTCTTGTAACAGTTGTCGCTTCTGCAAATAATTGCTGATACAAACGGCCGCATCGATCGCGGAGTTCGCGTTGCTGTGCATCAATTGGCACAATGCCCCGCCCGATTTCTGTTAAAATGAAGACGGTGTTCGGGTCGCTGATTTCACGCACGGCATTGCTTGCTTCTCTTTCTGTTATGTCTGTAGTCTTTAGCCACTCATGCAAATCCGAAATGATGAGTAATTCACCGGGTTTAGCGGTTGCTGTTGTATCCATTGTACAGAAACAAGCTGCCGTATCGCCAATCCAACGTCTCACATAATCCGTTTTGCCGTTATAGGCACCTCCGATAACGACGTGCATGGCTTCCCCTCCTTGAATTCTTTCTCGCTAGCCCATTCGAGTTGCCAAATGGATCCGTTCGTTATGTTCCATTCCCAAAACGAACGATGGTCTTGTGTGAATGTATCGAGCACTACGCGAATCACGCCGCCATGCGTCACGACGACCGCTTCATTCGGCAACTCAGCTAATGCATCCAACACGCGTGACTTTACTTGTTGCAATGTTTCCCCATTGCGCGGTGGGATGTTCCATGAATCGTCTAGCCAGTTGCGATAGTCGGGGTCATTTTTCAACTGATCATACGTCTGTTCTTCAAAATCCCCGAAATGACATTCCCGCCAGCGTAGATCAGCTGTAAATTCTGCTTGTGGAAAATAAATGGCCGCGGTTTGACGGGTTCTGATCAAATCACTTCCAATTACCTGTTGGACAGCTACTGGTAATTCAATGGCCTCGCCTTCTAGTGACACCAATCCGCTATCCGTCCACCCACAATAAACTCGCTGTTCATTGGCAATCGTCTTTAAATGCCGAACGAGAAATATATGATAAGGACGAGCCATAAGAGCACCTCCATTCCTTCAATGAATGCTCCGCATAGATCCCCTGTGACGCCTCCGAAATGTTTGATCGTCCAGCGATGATAAAGCCAGATCGACAAGCATATGACGAGTAGCATAATGGGGAGTAATAAAATGGAGCGCAATTGAATAGTTAGCGGAATAATCGTCACGATAGTAATGGTGCTCGACGCAACTAGCATCCGTCCGCTTAGGAATTGTTGTTTAAAAAAGTACGCAATGCCGCTTGTCTTTGCGGTTTTCGTTAGTGTGTAATACGCTACTAAAGCGGCACGAGAGAGAACCGGCACCGCAACAAGCAATGCCCAACCGTTTACAAGCTGTAGAATTTCCATGAATAAACCGATTTTCAAGCAAAGTAAAACGAGTAACGACAATGTGCCAAATGCGCCGAGCCGCGGGTCATCCATGATGGTCAGACGTTTTTTACGATCTTGATAGGAAAAGAATGCATCGCCGAGATCCGCAAAACCGTCTACATGCAAACCGCCAGTCGCAATGAGGCCTGCTAGCAAAATCAGTACCGCCGCAAGGAAACTATTGAAATCACTCGTAATATACGCAACGCCTGCTAGTAGTAAACCGATTGCTCCACCGACGAACGGCAACGCGATGTACATACCGGACACTTCTTTTTTCCCAAGCGGCAATTCTTTATGGACAGGTAGCGACGTGAAAAATTGGAGCGCTAATAAAATGCTATTCATCTTCCCGCTCCTTTACGCCAAAATAGATTGAATCAACGGCCAGTCGACATGTTGCTTCACGTGAGCAGCCCATTGTTCGTAAACATCGATTCCTTCTGTTGCAGGAAGCGTGTTACGATCCATGTCTTCTTCTGGAATTCCATGGTTTTCTAAGACCGGAATGACACCTACAACCGGAATCCCGGTGTATTGTTCAATGAATTTCACCCCGTCTTCGAAAAAGGACGCGTCGCCGTAAAACTTATTGATGATAATCCCTTTGACACGCTGACGTCTTTCTGCTGAAAGAAGTTGAAGCGTGCCGACAATCGATGCAAAAGCGCCGCCTTTAGAAATGTCCGCAACTAGTATGACAGGCACATCTGCTAGCTCCGCAACGCGCATATTCGTCAGTTCACGGTCCATCAAATTTACTTCTGCGGTACTTCCCGCCCCTTCGATGATCAGCATGTCGTAGTGATCGGACAAATAATCTAATGCTCCTTGGATCGTTGCAAGACCTTTATCGAACCACTCTTCACGAAAGAATTGCCCGTCTATCGTCTCAAGCGGTACGCCCATGAAAAGAACATCAGCCCGCATATCCCCTCGTGGTTTCATCAAAATGGGATTCATTTCAACAATTGGTTGAGTACGCGCCGCTTCTGCCTGTTGAAATTGGGAGCGACTGATTTCACGTCCGTCCGCTAATGTTTCAGAGAAGCCCGACATATTTTGTGATTTAAAAGGTGCGACATGGACGCCTTCATTCGAAAGCAGTCGGCATAGTGCGTTGCAAATCATCGTTTTACCTACATCTGACGCAGTGCCTACGATCATTAATCCGTTCATAAACTCTCACCTTTCCAGACAATCGGAATGCCGTGATCCATTTCAATTGCATGATCTGCAAACTCCACGATTTGTTGATGAAGCGTGCCAATTGTTTGGCGGTAGATTTCCGTCTCTTCTTCGTATTGCGGCCACTCATCGAGGACTTCATTTGAAACAATGACTAGCTGTGAAACGATTTCTTTCATTTGCTTTACCGTGTGAAGTAGTTGTTTCTGCTTTTGTTCTACACATCCCGAGCGATGAACGCAAGGAGAACCTTCTTCGTATCCTTCATACATTTCATTGGCGAGCCACGTAGTCAGGCAGTCCCATAGAACGAGATCACCCGATTTTAGAAACGGCAACACTTCCTGGAGATTTTTCGGTTGCTCGATTGTGTGCCAATTCGCATGTCGACGATCTTCTTTATGTTGATCAATTCGACGCTTCATCTCTTCATCGGCTACTACACCAGATGCAATGTAGACGAGGCGACTTGCCTTTTGATTCGTAAGTAGGCGTTCCGCATAAGCACTTTTTCCACTGCGCGCCCCGCCACTGATGAATGTTACTGTCGCTTGAACCATGGATCCATCGCCTCCCGCAGTGTATCCATCATCGTTTCGGACTTCATTCCGATCCGTAACCAACGCCCTTCCATCCCACGGAAGTTTTCCGAATGTCGCAGGACGATCCCTTGATTCAATAAATCTTTATAAAGCTTCTTCGCATCTTGCATGGGCTTCATGACGAGATAATTAGTGGAAGAGTTGAGCACTTCACAACAATGTGAGCGCAAGAACTGTGTCATCTTTATGCGTTCTGTTTGCGCGTGCAAAATTGCTTGTTGACGGTACACTTCTTCCTGTAAACAGAACACACCGATTTCAGCAGCGAGTCCGTTGACATGCCAATGCGAAGCTCGTTGTTTCAGCGTTTTTATCCGTTCAGGATGTGCGATTACATACCCTAGACGGATACCAGGAATCGCGTACATTTTCGTCATCGAGCGGACAATGAATAAATTCGAATAGTTCGCGACTTGCGGAATAAAGGATTTTGATTCATCAACGAAATCAATGAACGCTTCGTCTAGCACAACATCTGTCGAACTGTTTTTGGCTGCTTCTATAATCGTTAGTAGCTCGTTTTTTGTAGGCAACAAGCCTGTTGGGTTATTAGGGGTGCAAATATAGATCGCATCCGCTGTAGGCAATGCCTCAAGAATTTGACGCATAGGCAATTCAAAACCTTCCGCTTCACTTGCTTGAAGAGATACGACCTCTGCACCATTCACTTCAAGCGTGGCGCGATATTCGGAAAAGGTTGGGTCAATCAAGAGGACCCGTTTGCCTCGGTAATTCCCTGCCAATAAAGATAGTATGTCTGCGGCGCCATTGCCGATCAGTACTTGTTGTTCGTCTACTTGATGAAAAACCGAAACTGCCGAGCGAAACGGCTGACCATCTGGATCGGGATAGCCGTTAAGTGTTGATATTAACGTAGGCCATGCTTCCACTACGGACGGTGGTGGTCCTGCTGGATTGCAGTTTTCACTGAAATCCAACACTTCATCAGGCATCGGAATATTAATTGATGTATACAGTCTTTTGCTGTTTGCACCGTGTTCAGGCAATCGCATAGAAAATTCCTCCTACTACTGTGCCGAGTGACCAGAAAGTCCAAGACACGACTTGCATTTGATATGTTGTGGAGCGGATATGTTCTTTATTCGCAACGACTGACGGGCCAAGTACCGCCCGTTCCGACACTACTCCGCGATATGTACTGCGCCCACCTAACTGGATATTGAGTTGCCAAGCTGTTGCTGCTTCCAAATAGCCGCTGTTCGGGCTCATATGTTTTTTTGCATCGCTTAACCAACCGCTAATTCGCTTTTTAATTGAATGTCCACCTTCATTCTGAGTACATAATAAAATGAGCAATCCTGTAATTCTTGAAGGAATCCAGTTAAAGAGATCATCCATGCGTGCGGAAACTTTTCCGAATTCCCGATAACGCTCATCGTTGTACCCTACCATGGAGTCGAGTGTATTGACCGCTTTATATAACCATAGACCAGGTGCCCCGAGCAAGAACGCCCAAAATAACGGTGCCGTGATGCCGTCAGACGTATTTTCCGAAACCGTTTCAATCGTAGCACGGGCTATCGCACTCTCGTCGAGCTTCTTTGTATCCCTGCCGACAATCCAACTTAGCTTTTCACGGGCTTCGTCCATATCTCCTGACTTCAATGGCTCATAGACGAGCAACGCCGCGTCTCGCAAACTTTTTTGTGCAAGTCCCGCCGCAATGAGCAGCGCTTCGATTGCGATTCCCGCCAATAGATGTAGGCGATAGGCGATACTGACGAGCCAAATGGCGAGTAGAAATGTCGTCATACAAATAAGTAACCATACAATCGCACCTTTTATTGTGCGCATACGGCCTTTATTCAATAGCTTCGTCAAGTTACTAATCGTCGTGCCTAGCCACTTGACTGGATGCGGCCAGTTGGGTGGATCCCCAATGATTCGATCGAGTACCATGCCAATCGCAATCGCAATAAAATGTGCAGGGATCATCGATGGTCACCTACTGCTAATCGATACGAATGAATTGCCCGTACCGTACAATCATAGACCCCTTTACCGATCAACTTCCCAAGTTGAGTAATCGGCCCCGCGTACGGCAAGTATTCTCCTTGTTGCGTAGAAGCGATCAACAAGCTATCTGTCGAAGTCCCTGTAGCGACCGTGCTCGATTCAGGATCCTTCACTTGCTCGTCTTGCAGTGCTTTCGCCTTCGCTTCTGTTGCGGTAATCAACGCCTGAACGAAAGCTTCTTCACTTAATTCACCATTAATGAATACCCATGTATTGATCGTACCTATGTAAGGAATATCTTCACGTTGCCAAGACTTCGAAACATCTACCGCGTTTCCGACACCCGCTGTCACGGCCACGACAATCGAGCCGAACTGTCCTTCATATTCTTCTACTTCAACGTGCTCCGGACTAACGGCAGTCATCATGGCGACTGTATCTGTCAAATGATAGCCAAGCGTTCGCAAGTATTCCGTGTTCTCGCGCTGTACATCATCGATCATATAATCCGCACGCACGCCTCGATTGACAAACGTCTTGTACCAACCAAGCCCCGCATTATGGACAGCGGAAGAAATCGTCTTCAGCGGTTGGCTTGATTGCAACAATACATGATCTTCTTGAATCGTTACGTCCGCTTTCTTTACACTGAATAGTTGCACCTTTTCTTGCAAGTTCGGCAACAGCGTCATTTGAGGCTTCGGCATTTCAGGATGGGGCTGTGTTTTGACGCGTGCGTTGTATACGTGATGAATCTCTTGCTCGAGTACGACGTCTTGCGGTTCGCCGATTGATGCTACTTCCCCGTTCTTCAACAGCAATAGACGATCGCAATAAAGAGCGGCCAGATTGATGTCATGAAATACCGAAATGACCGTAATCCCTTTCTGCCTCGCTTGATTACGGATCGTATCGAGTAATTGTTGCTGATGCGCGATGTCTAGATGGTTCGTCGGTTCATCCAATAATAAAATAGGAGCTTGCTGGGCGAGCGCTTGTGCAACAAATACGCGTTGTTGCTCGCCGCCAGATAATAATTCAATGGCGGTATTTTCATATCGCGTGACACCTGTATAGTTCATCGCTTCCTGCACTGCTCGCTCATCCAACTCCGACCAGCTCGAGAAAATCCCCGATTGATACGGATAACGACCGAGAGCAACAGTGTCTTTCACGCTATGAGAAAAGGCATGGGCATGGAGCTGCGGCAAGACGGCCACTTGCTGCGCGAATTGCTTTTGGGTATAGGCGCCAGAAGGTTTTCCTGCAATCATGACCTTCCCGCTTTGTTTCGGCAAAATTCCCGATATAATTTTCAATAACGTGGATTTCCCGCTACCATTCGGCCCTAAAATTCCGAGAACTTCTCCTTTTTCCACGTGGAACGACACATTTCGCACAATCGGTTCCTTGCCGTAGCTTCCCGATACGTTTTCCACTTGCAACATCTTCACATCGCTCCTTTTCTACGTTGTTTGTAAAAGATATAGGCAAACACCGGAGCGCCAATGAATGCTGTAATGACACCGACCGGTAATTCAGCCGGTGAAATAATCGTTCGTGCTACGAGATCGCAAATGATCAATAATGATGCACCGTTACATAATGATAACGGCAGTACATGACGGTGATCGGAGCCCCATAACATACGTGTCATATGGGGGACAACTAGGCCAACGAAGCCGATTGTTCCGGACACCGCAACAGCCGATCCAGTTAATACCGATCCGCCTAGCAAAATCATCAATTTACGCTGTTTGACATTGACTCCAAGATGATGCGCACGTTCCTCACCGAATAATAAAGCGTTCAATTCGCGGCGATTAAGCCACAGCATGAATGAGCCGATGATGAAAAACGGCAAGACCATTACAATATAATTCCAGCCGCGCATCGATACGCTACCAAGAAGCCAACCAACAATTTGACGGAGTTCTTCTTGCGTCAACGCGATCATCAGCGACAACACAGAACCAAGAAATGAACCGAAAATAATTCCTGTTAAAATAATTGTTTCCATTTTCATTGACCGGTCGACCATTCGAGCAAAACCGATCACTAAAAACATCGTCACTGCAGCACCGATCATACTAAATACAGGTAAGGTGAAAGCGCCAAGGACCGGCAGCGATATACCAAAAAAGAGTGTGATCACGGCGCCGACAGAGGCACCGGATGACACTCCGAGGGTGTAAGGATCAGCTAATGGGTTTTTCAGTAGCCCTTGAAAAGCAGCCCCTGAAATAGCCAATGAGGCACCGACGATTCCAGCCAGCAACACACGCGGCATACGAATCTTCCACAAAATATTACTTGCGGTCGTGTCCGATTGATCCCATAGCGTCTCTATTGGTATTTTCACTGTACCGATCGATACACCGAGCCAGATCGCCACAAGCAATGTGGCGATCGACACGACGTAGGCGAGAACGGTTTTATTCACCGAATACCTCCGGATAGATTGCTTTCGCAAACAATTCTAATCCGTCAGCTAAACGTGGACCTGTACGGCTTGTAATATCTTCATCCAGTTGAATGACTTGATCTTCTTTGATCGCAGTCACCGCATCAAAGCCGTCACGCGTTTTAATATTTTCTACGACATTTGGAACATAGCTATAGATCGCCAAAATCACATCCGGATTTTCATCTACAATCGTTTCAGGACTGATCATAATCCAGCCTTCTTCCGTCACAATGTTTTCAGCGTTAATGATATCCAAAAACTGCTGTGGGAATGTGCCTTTTCCTGCCGTATAGATTTCAGGTGCATCGGAGTTTTCAACGAACACGCGCTTCTTATCCGTGATATCTGCTGCTTTCTTTTCGATATCAGCAATTTTCGTTTTCATATCTTCGACGATTTGATTGGCTTCCGCATTTTTGTCCATGACTTCACCAATCATTTCAATCGTTTCATATGTTTCTTCAAATGTTCCTGCATTCTGTACGACGATCACAGGGATGCCTGCGTCACGAATTTGATTCAATCCTTCTTCATTCGAGCCCATCATCATTTCATGTGCGAATACCGCTTCCGGTTGCAATGAAATCACTTTTTCTATGTTGACCGTAAAGTCCCCTACGGTATCAAGCTCCGTTACTTCTTTAGGATAATCATCATTTTCTGTAACGGCGATGACTTGATCGCCTGCATCAATACCGAATAAAATTTCCGTGTTACTTGGAATTAATGAAATGACAGTTTCCGGCGCTTGTTCAAATGTAATTTCTTCGCCAATTGCATCTGTCAAGGTGTATGGGTAACTCGTTGTATCCGTTGACTCTTGTTCTGTTTTCGCTTCTTCCCCCGCTTGATTTTCATCTGCCGGTGTTTCTTCTTTTGTACTGTCGCTTCCGCATGCTGCAAGTAGTAGTACCGCAAGCATAGCCGTCAGCAGTAGTTGCCAAAACTTCTTCATGTGTGTTCCTCCTTCAATATGTGTATTGCATTACGCAAGCCGCAGACATGAAAAAAACCCTCCGATAGTTCGAAGGATTAGGTGGGATGAAATCAATGCGTGATCTCTTCCATCACACCTATCCTCGTAGGTTGCTGCGGAACTTCATTTTCCAAAAAGGCAGGTGACCTGGCTTGTGCATCGCACGTACAGTGGCGGGACCGCATCGGATTTGAACCGATTTCGCTTTTCATCTCAATTTTCGAGAACCTTTTTAGAAGATATGTAATTATGATTTATTATAGCGATAATAGTGTTGGTTGTACAGGGGATAGGAGGGTTTGGGTATGACATAGGGAGTGAGGCTCCAGCAGGGGGACGCTTTGCTGAGAGGCCTCGCGATGAGCCCTCCCAAACGCGTCCGCCTGGAACGTAGCGAAACGTTACCTTCCCCTTTCCAACCTCAAAATTTAATCACCCGTAAGCCCTTGAACTTCACTCTCTATCTCAAGAAAGAAACACCAGTGAAGCGAAGTGCAAGGCGGCGACTCGGGGAGGATCAGCTCGACAGGTAAGACAACCAAAAGGAAGCGAAGCGACCTGGTTGGCTTACCGCGGGCCCTCCCGAACGCGTCCGCCTGGAACGTAGCGTAACGTTACCTTCCCCTTTCCCACTCAAAAAGAAAAAGCCAAGCAGTAAACCCGCTTGGCCATTTTCGATATATTACATTCTTTCAGGTGCTTCAACGCCTACAAGTTTCAACGCGTTGGCAATCGTTGTTTTAGTAGCTGTAATCAATGCCAAACGTGCTTCGGAAAGGTCTTTGTTTTCCGGATCTAGCACCTTGTTCGCATTGTAGAAACTATGGAATGTAGCTGCTAGTTCCTGGATGTATGTTGTTACGCGGTGCGGTGCGCGCATACGAGCCGAGTCGCTGATTAGTTTCGGGAAGTCACCGAGTTTCTTCAGTAGCTCTAACTCTTTTTCGTCTTGCAATAGCGTGACGTTTTCTGTTGACGCTTCTACATTCTGTTCTTTTGCCTGACGCAAGATCGAACAAATACGTGCGTGTGCGTATTGTGCGTAGTAGACAGGGTTTTCATTGGATTTGGATACGGCTAAATCTAAATCGAAGTCCATTTGTGCGTCGCCTGAGCGCATCGCGAAGAAATAACGTACAGCGTCTAGTCCTACTTCTTCTACGAGTTCACGCAATGTGACGGCTTTTCCTGTGCGTTTGCTCATTTTGAATTTTTCTCCGTCTTTGTAAAGCTGAACCATTTGCGCCACTTCTACTTCAAGCGTGTCGCGGTCATAGCCAAGCGCCTGGATAGCTGCTTTCATACGTGGAATATATCCGTGGTGGTCTGCTCCCCAAATATTGATAAGTTTATCAAATCCACGACTCAGCTTGTCTTGGTGATAAGCAATGTCTGGTGTTAAATATGTGAATGAACCGTCTTGCTTGATCAATACACGGTCTTTATCGTCACCAAATGTAGTGGAACGGAACCAAGTAGCACCGTCTTCTTCAAAGACATGGCCATTTTCACGTAATTTATTGAGCGCGACATCGATTTTACCATTGTTATATAGGGACGTTTCCGAGAACCAGTTGTCGAAATGAACGCGGAAGTCCGTCAAGTCTTTCTTTAGTTTATCCAGTTCGATATTCAAGCCGTGTTCACGGAAAAATGCAAGTCGCTCTTGTTCTGGAACATGGACATACTTGTCGCCGTATTGTTCGACGAGACCTTTTGCGATCGTAATAATATCTGCGCCGCGATAACCATCTTCTGGCATTTCTTTTTCCAATCCAAGTGCTTCGAAATAACGAACGTCAATCGATAACGCTAAATTATTTATTTGATTACCTGCATCATTGATATAGTATTCACGCGCTACGTCATAGCCTGCTTTGTCGAGAATATTACATAATGAATCTCCAAGGGATGCCCCACGTGCGTGTCCTAAGTGCAAATCGCCTGTTGGGTTCGCTGATACGAATTCAACTTGGATCTTCTGTTGCTGTCCGCTATCGGAACGTCCGTAGTCTGCTCCTTGATCCAGGACAGATTTCACGATATCCCCGAGGCTGTCTGTTTTCAAGCGGATATTGAGGAAGCCAGGTCCAGCGATTTCAATGGAGTCGATTGCGGTGTTCTTCGTATCGAGGTGCTCTAAAATACTTTCCGCAATTGCACGTGGCGGCTTTTTCGCTAGTTTTGTCAACTGCATAGCGATATTCGCTGCATAATCTCCGTTCTCTTTACTTCTTGGTGATTCCAATTTAATGTCGGGAATATCTGCACTTTCGACTAGTTGCGCTTTCTCAATGGCTTGGTGCAATGCTTCTTTAATTTCATGTTGAATCTGCTCTACTGCATTCATTGTGTTACCTCCGAGTAGGTTATTGTCAAATGGTATTTCCCTAATAAGCTTTCGTCTGAATGTAAGTCGTACGCTACCGTAAAGCGTCCAGGAACCCACTCCAGTTGATTGGTATAAACGGCTAAATCCATAACTGCAGGGCCATTACCGTACGTGCCGAGGCGCATATCGTCTTGTCTGAACGGCAATCGCATCTGCACGCCGCCTTTACGCATGATGAAGGCATCTTCAGCATGTAATTTCACGGTCGTTCGGACTACTGGCATTCCTTCTGTTCGTTCTTCAAACAATAAATAAGCCTGTCCTTTTTTCTCAATGAGTTCTCCAGTTGCCTGCATCGTATGCGTTTCCGCTTGCTGGTCTGGATGTTGAATAACGGAACGGAGCTGAACTTCCATTTTTGGCGCTTCCATTCGTTCACCGCCTTAAGTAAATAGATTCACTCATTATACACTTCTTCCGGCACCAGTTTCAATGTTACACGTCTAAACTTTTCCTACAGTCCGTTTAATCCGTCCATAACCGTCCCATACTGTCAAAAGATACTGAATGGAACGGGATGTGATGAGCAATGAAACGTACCGATTATATAAAGTCCACTAATAGAAAAAGGTGGAAAAAGATTGTATTATCCCTGTCGATCACGTCGATAGCCGCGATCGTGACTGTCTTAATCGCCCTTCGAATATATGCCCAAGTACTTGGTGCCCCTTCATTGAGCGTACCAAAGGCTTCATTGTTCCTCGATCATAGTGGGCATCAGATCGGGGATCACTTTTCACAACATAGACGGTATTGGATGAAGCTGTCCGATATATCCCCTTTTCTGACAGATGCTTTTGTAGCAACAGAAGATAAGAAATTTTATTCGCATAATGGATTTGATTATAAACGACTTGCCGGTGCCATTCTGAAGGACGTTAAAACGATGAGCAAGGCGCAAGGTGCGAGTACGATTACCATGCAATATGCGCGGAATCTGTATTTAACACACGAAAAGTCTTGGACACGAAAAATCCATGAGGCGCTGTTTGCTTATCGCCTCGAAATTTTCTATGACAAGGATACGATTTTGGAAGGTTATTTAAATACTGTCTACTTCGGTCATGGAATGTACGGTGTGGAAGCGGCCAGCCGGTTTTATTTTTCTAAAGCCGCGAAAGAGCTGACATTGGAAGAGGCCGCCACGATTGCAGCAATCGCAAAAGGTCCTTCCATTTATTCACCTCTTGATAATCCCGAGAATTCACGCAACCGCCAACTGCTCGTACTCGATCAAATGGAGCAATATGATTATATTTCAACTGCGCAAAAGGAACGCGCGGTGGAAGAGAGAATTGTGCTAAAAACAGAGAGTTGGAAAGATATGAAGCAAGTGGCTCCTTATTTTTTGGATGCTGCATGGCAACAGGCGGAAGACATCCTCGCGTCTAAAGGCCGAGTACCCGCAGAAGGTGGCTGGCAAATCCGAACGACGTTGAATCAACAGCACCAGCAAGCCGCGGAACAAGCCATTAAACAAGCGATGCCTGCAAATGACCTGCAAGTTGGATTCATCTCCATGGCTGCAGACACGGGTTTCGTCACGTCGATGGTAGGTGGAGTGGATTTTGGCGACAGCTCCTTTAACCGAGTGACTCAAGCGAAACGTCAGCCAGGGTCTGCAATGAAGCCGATCCTCTATGCGGCAGCAATGGAAAAAGGCATGAGCCCGTTAACCTTCATGACGGCCGAAAAGACACTGTTTACCTATGATGACGGTCGTTCGACATATGAGCCGAGTAATATTAACGGGGAATTTGCGGTGAAGCCGATTTCATTGGCACAGGCGATTGCCATTTCAGATAATATCTATGCAGTCAAGACGCTTGAGCAAGTCGGTTACAAGCCGTACACAAAAATGGCGCAACGGCTAGGCATCGATGTGGCATTTCCCGAATCTCCAGCGGTCGCGCTTGGAACATCCGATGTGACATTGTACGAGATGACGACAGCGTATAATCGTATTGCGTCAAAAGGTAAACAAGTCGAACCTCAAATGATTCTATCGATTACAGATGCGAACGGAAAACTGGTCTATGAACATCCTTCGAAAAAACCGAAGCAAGCGATGTCGGAACAAGACGCATTTGTGCTAACGCATTTGATGACGGGGATGTTCGACCCTGTCTTCAATGACTATTTAACCTCTACAGGCTTGTCGATGCGACCGAAACAAACGCGGCCTTATGCAGCGAAGTCCGGAACGACGATTTCGGATCAATATTTGATTGGATTCTCGCCCACATTAACAGCGGGCATTTGGACAGGCTTTGACCGCGGCAAGCAACTCGAAAATTTGGAGGATAAATCCGTTTCGAAAAAGGTATGGATTGATTTCATGGAAGCGGCACACGAAGGAACAGCCCCACAACCATTCCTCCCCCCTTCAGGCGTGCAAGGCGTCATTGTGGATATCGAAACCGGCGGGATTGCGGTCAATGAATGTGCGAAGCAACGGTTGATCTATGTGAAGGATAAAGATGTGCCGAAGAAATTATGCACGGATCGCTCGTTGAGAGAACAACATTCCGGAGAAGAGGAAAATTCTAAAATGGAGTTATTCCCGTTTTCATTTTTTGAGTGATTTGAAGCATTCGGGTTATGAGCGGGTAGCGGGGATGATAGAGCGGTTAGCGCTGGAGTATGAGCGAACTCACGCTGGCATAGAGCGCTTAACGATGGACTATGAGCGAACTCAAGCTGGCATAGAGCGCTTAACGATGGACTATGAGCGAACCTACGCTGGCATAGAGCGCGTAGCGACAAACTATGAGCGAACACACGCCAACATAGAGCGCATAGCGACAAACTATGAGCGAACACACGCCAACATAGAGCGCATAGCGACAAACTATGAGCGAACACACGCCAACATAGAGCGCGTAGCGACAAACTATGAGCGAACACACGCCAACATAGAGCGCGTAGCGACAAACTATGAGCGAACACACGCCAACATAGAGCGCGTAGCGACAAACTATGAGCGAACACACGCCAACATAGAGC